>JAJRYW010000428.1 GCA_024275555.1 Calditrichota bacterium
AGGGAGTTGGAGACATACACCACCGAAACAAAGCGGGTGCGTTCGGACAGCAAACGCTGGAATTCCTCGAAGATAAGCTCGCCCTCATCGTTGATCGGCGCGACTTTAAGCACCGCCCCGGTCTGCTCGCAGAGCATCTGCCAGGGCACGATGTTGGAATGATGCTCCATCGTGGTGAGGATAATCTCATCACCCTCTTTGAGGAACTCCCGGCCGTAGCTGGAAGCCGCCAGGTTGATGCTGTCGGTCGTGCCGCTGGTGAAGACAATTTCCCGCAAGGAAGCGGCATTCAGAAAACGGCGCACCGTCTCGCGCGAGGCTTCGTACTTGCCGGTAGCAATCTCGCTGAGATAGTACACCCCGCGATGAATATTGGCATTCTCCGCCTCGTAGTAATGGCGAATGGTATCGATCACGATTTGCGGCTTTTGGGTGGAAGCGGCGTTATCCAGGAAAGCCAGCGGCTTGCCGCGCACCGGCCGGTGCAGGATCGGGAAATCGGCCCGTATTTTTTCCACATCAAACTTCCGGCCGGCCGATTGTCCTGCCGCCGGGTTTACTCCTGTCTTGCTTACGGCATCAATCGCCATAATGGGTTCCATCCGTTTATAATTTATTGAACCGGTCTAAAATAATTTCATCAATTTCCTGCTGCAACTCCTCGATAGGAATATACTGGAAAACGTCGCTGGCAAAGGCGTACTGGAGAATCGATTGGGCCTTTTGCTCCGGAATGCCCCGGGCGCGCAGGTAAAAGACGGCCTCTTCATCCAGTTGCCCCACCGTGGCGCCGTGGGAACAGCGAACGTCATCGGCAAAGATTTCCAGTTGCGGCTTGGTATTGATCACCGCATCATCGGATAGCAGCAGCGCTTTATTATCCTGGTAAGCATTGGTCTTCTGCGCTTCCCGGTGCACATAAATTTTTCCATTGAAGACGCCCTGGGCCTTCCCGGCCAGGATGCCTTTGTACAGCTCATTGCTCTCGCAATTGGCCCGCGCATGGTCGATCAGGGTGTGATTATCGATATGCTGAGTGCCGGCGCCCATATAGAAACCGATCAGGTGTCCCTCGCAACGCTGGCCGTCTAACTCGACATTTAAATTATTGCGCACCAAACCGCCGCCGATGTCGATGTTAACTTGCGAAAAATAGCTTTCCGCTTTTTGTTTTGCCTGCAAATTATAGATATGAAAGGCGTTCACACTCTCATTCTGGAAGCGCACCAGGTCTATGCGGGCGTGGGCGTCGACGAAAATCTCCGTGACCACATTATTAAAATAAGTCTGCTCGCCCAGGGAGTGAAAGGATTCCACGATTTTCATCCGGCTGTTTTGCCCGGCAATAATCAGGTTGCGGGGATTGGCAAAGAAGCCTTCCTGATCTCCCCGGGAGAGGTAAAGAATGTAGAGCGGCTGCTCCACCACGGTATTTTCAGGAAGGTAGATAAACACGCCGTCGTCCGCAAAAGCGGTATTCAGCGCCGTAAAGGTTTCCTGATCGTAGCGGGCGTAGCGGGCCAAGTGTTTTTCCAGCAGATCGGCATGTTTTTCCCGGCTGCCGGCCAAACTCTCCACGATCAGCCCGGCCTCAGCGCGATAAGAAGACAACTCCGGCGCATATTTTCCGTTTACCAGCACCACCAGGTTCTTCCCGGCGGCGCGGAAGGCTGTTTGATCCACCATTTCTTTGGTAACCGCACCGCCCGGCGCCAGTTGATCGAAGCGATGCTTCAACAGCGGGGACACGTTGGTGTATTTCCACTCCTCGTCCTTGCGGCCGGGAAAGCCTAACAGTTTGAATTTTTGCAGGGCGTCCAGACGGATTTCATGAAACGGGGTTGCTTTGGCCCCGTTTAACCCGGCTTGAAAGTCTTCGAATTTTTGCAGGTACCACTCCCGGGCGGAGTGGGCATCTATGGTTTTTTTGTTCATTTTTTTCAATTCCTTATATAAAATCGTCATAAGCGATTGTTAGACTGCCTGTGAATCGGCATGTTCTTCTTTGATCCAGTCGTAGCCATGTTCTTCCAAATGCAGGGCCAGCTCTTTGCCGCCGGATTCCACAATGCGGCCATCCACCAGCACGTGCACAAAGTCCGGCACAATGTAATTGAGCAGGCGCTGGTAGTGGGTAATAATGATAAAAGAGCGATCTTTACTGCGCATGGTGTTCACGCCTTTGGCGACGATCTGCAGGGCGTCAATATCCAGGCCGGAATCGGTCTCATCCATGATGGCCAGTTTGGGCTCCAGCACCGCCATCTGGAAGATTTCGTTGCGTTTTTTCTCGCCCCCGGAAAATCCCTCGTTGATAGCCCGGCTGAGCAGTTTATCATCCATCTCCACCAGTTTCATCTTCTCGCGCACCAGGGCCAGGAATTCCAGCGCGTCCAGTTTTTCTTCCCCGCGATATTCGCGGATTTCATTCAAAGCCGTTTTCAAAAAGTTGGCGTTGGTGACGCCGGGGATTTCCACCGGGTACTGGAAGGCTAAAAAGATTCCTTCCCGGGCGCGGTCTTCCGGGGCCATGTCCAATAAATTTTTGCCGTTGAAAATCACTTCACCGGAGACCACTTCATACTCCTCGCGACCGGCCAAAACATTTGCCAGGGTGCTTTTCCCGCTGCCGTTGGGACCCATGATGGCGTGCACTTCGCCCGGTTTTACATCCAGACTCAATCCCTTCAGGATTTGGTTTCCTTCCACATTCACTTTCAAATCTTTGATGGTAATCATAGCTTCTTTATCTCTCATTTTAGTTTAACCTTTTCAATTTTACACTTTAAGATTTATCCCACACTGCCTTCCAGGCTGATTTCCAGCAGTTTCTGCGCTTCCACGGCAAATTCCATCGGCAACTCTTTAAACACCTCTTTGCAATAGCCGTTCACGATAATCCCGATGGCGTCCTCGGTGGATATTCCCCGCTGGTTGCAATAAAAAATTTGGTCTTCGCCGATTTTGGAAGTAGTTGCCTCATGTTCCACTTTGGCGGTGCGGTTCTGGATTTCCAGGTAGGGGAAGGTGTGCGCGCCGCATTTGTCGCCGATCAGCAGCGAATCGCACTGAGAAAAATTGCGGGCGTTGGCGGCCCCTTTGTTCACCCGCACCAGCCCGCGGTAGGAATTCTGGCTGAATCCGGCCGAAATCCCCTTGGAGATGATGGTGCTGCGGGTATTTTTGCCGATGTGGATCATCTTGGTGCCCGTATCGGCCTGCTGGTAGTTGTTGGTCAGGGCTACCGAGTAGAATTCGCCGACGGAGTTATCGCCTTTTAAAATGACGCTGGGATATTTCCAGGTGATAGCCGATCCGGTTTCCACCTGGGTCCAACTGATTTTGGCGTTCTCCATACAAATGCCGCGTTTGGTAACAAAATTGTAGATGCCGCCCACACCGTTTTCATCGCCGGGATACCAGTTCTGCACCGTGGAGTATTTGATTTCGGCGTCTTTCAGGGCCACCAACTCGACCACCGCGGCGTGCAACTGGTTCTCATCGCGCATCGGGGCGGTGCAGCCTTCCAGGTAGCTCACGTAAGCGCCCTCTTCGGCAACAATCAGGGTGCGCTCGAACTGCCCGGTGTTGGCGGCGTTAATCCGGAAATAAGTGGAAAGCTCCATGGGACAGCGCACCCCCCTGGGGATATAACAGAAGGAGCCGTCGGTGAACACCGCGGAGTTCAGCGCGGCAAAAAAGTTGTCGGTATAGGGAACCACCGAACCCATGTATTTTTTCACCAAGTCCGGGTGATTGATGACCGCTTCGGAGAAAGAGCAAAAGATGATCCCCTGCTTGGACAACTCTTCTTTGAAGGTGGTGGCCACCGAGACGCTATCCATGATGGCATCCACCGCCACGCCGGTCAGCCGTTTCTGCTCCTCCAGGGAAATCCCTAACTTGTTGAAAGTTTCCAGCAGCTTGGGATCCACCTCATCCAGACTTTTGGGGGTATCTTTCTTCTTGGGAGCGGCAAAATAATAGGAGTCCTGGTAATCAATCGGGTCGTACTTGACGTTCGGCCAATGGGGTTCTTCCAGGGTCAGCCAGTGGCGATAGGCCTTTAAGCGCCATTCCAGCATCCACTCCGGCTCTTTCTTCTTGGTAGAGATCATCCGGATGATATCTTCATTGAGGCCCCTGGGGACCTGCTCCATCTCGATATCTGTGGTAAATCCCCACTTATATTCCTGTTTAATCCTGCTTTCAATAATATCTTGACTCATTTAAGTCTACCTCATTATGATTAAGTTTTTTATCGCGTTTCTTCGGCGTTGGCCGGCTCAACCAATTGAACCGGGATTGATTTCCGGGCGCCATGCTTCCGGGTAAGTTCCTGAATATCAATGGAATTGTTATGCAGATCCCGCAGAGAAATGGAATTAAAAAATTCGATCAGTTTAAACTGCAATGTTTCCATGGGATTGCGCATATTGCAGAAGTCAAACTGATCACAGCCGCACTCCTCCGGGTCATCGACACAGTTTACCACCCGCACCGGGCCGTGCACGGCATTGAGAATCTCGGTCAGGAGAATCTCTCCCGGCAAACGGGTTAGCTGATAGCCGCCTTTGACGCCCTGAACAGAGGTGATGCAGCCATGCTTTGCCAGCGCCTGCAGTACCTTGCCAATCAGTTCCTGGGGAATGTTGAAGCTCTCGGAAATCTCCCGGCTGGTGGTCAGCTCCCCCTGGGAACGCTCGGCCATATACAGCATGGAGATCAGCGCGTATTCGACTTTCTTGCTAAATTTGAGCATTTCTAAACCCGACCGTAAAGGTCTTATTTTCAGTCAAAAAAAATGAACTTTACTACCAATTTTTTATACCCGACCAATTTTGTCGGATTTCGCTGTCAATATAATCGACCGGGGTATAACTGTCAATACTATTTTTTCTTTTTCGGCAGGTTTCCGGGCGGGGGACGCGAGTGGTGAGTGGTGAGTGGTGAGTAACAAATCGTAAGTGGAAAAAAGCTGCGTTTCTCGATCCAGTGCTCTCAGACTGTGTGAAAACTGTTAACTGATGTTACGCGATTAGTCCCGCTATTCATATTGATAAGATTAGTACTACGCGGGTATTTTTGACCACAACGTTGGCAAAGGCAACACAACGAACGCTGTGAATTCGTATGCACATACGTTGCGAACGTCGTGTGTTCATTGCGTTCGTTGCGGTTTGGCAAATAAAGCGTTTTGATCAGGGAATGCTCATCTGGGACGAACAAGAGTGGGAATGGCAAATGAAGGTTAGCCGTTTTGAGGTGTACCTGGTCAATCTCGATCCGACGCGCGGAAAAGAAATCCGAAAAACCGGCCCCTGCCTCATTATCTCTCCGGATGAAATGAATGATTATTTTTCCACAGTTATTGTTGCTCCGATGACTACGGTTATCCGGAACTATCCAACCCGGGTTACCTGCATGTTTCAGGGTAAAGAGGGGCAAGTGGTACTGGATCGACTCCGCACCATAGACAAATCCCGGCTTGTAAAAAAATTGGGAAAGATTGAACCCCCCATCCAAAACGCCATTCTTGGTATATTACAGCAGATGTTTGCAAAATAGCCAATAATCATCTCCTCGCCTATCCTGCCCCAAAAAACATTTCCCCTGCATCCCGCCCCCGGAAAGGCTTATATTCCCCGCCTGCAAAAGAGCGGATTGGAACAAGTTGCCATGATAAAGTTCTTAGTTCTGGCATTCCTGAGCATGGTCTGGGGCACCACCTGGATTGCTATCAAGTACTCGCTGGAGGGCGTCCCGCCGTTTCTGGGAGCCATGCTGCGCTTCCTGGCCGCCGCTATCTGCCTGTATATCTACGCCCGGGCCCGGGGGATTTCCCTGCGCATTTCCCGGAATGATCTGAAGTACCTGATCCTTTCGGCCATCTTCCTTTACCTGCTGGATTACGGTTTAATCTATTGGGGCGAACAATACCTCTACGCCGGCGTCACGGCGATTTTTTTTGCCACCTTTCCCCTCTTTACCGGGGTGGTTTCCAATTTTTTTTACCGGAACGAGCCCTTCCGCTGGATCACCTTTGCGGCCCTGCTGCTGGGATTCCTGGGGGTGGGAATCATCTTCTACGACCAGTTGCTGATTACCGAGTTTGACGGAATGATCATCTGGGCCTCGGCGGCCATCATCTTCTCCGCCCTGGCCGCGGCAATTTCTTTAGTGATGGTAAAAGTGCACCTGGGCCATCTTTCCTCGGTCTCGCTGACCCTGCACCAGATGCTCTGGGGAGTGCTGACCCTGGGGGTGGTCGGGCTGCTGCGCGGGGAGGTTCAGCACATCGCACTCACTCCCCGGGCCATTGGCGCAGTTCTATACCTGGGGGTATTCGGTTCGGCGCTGGCCTTTGTGCTCTATTACGCCCTGCTGAAAAAGATGAGCGCTATTACCCTCTCGTATATCATCTACATCACCCCGGTGGTGGCCCTGTTTGCGGGATGGCTGCTGCTGGACGAGCGCATCAGCCTGCGAACCGTCATCGGCGCGCTGGTAATATTCTCCGGGATTGGCCTCTCGCAATTAAAATTATATTCGGACAGGTCCGCCGGCCGCCGGGTTCTCCCTGACGACCGGCGCTGACAACGGCGGAAATCTCTGGCCTGTAGGAGGAGTTATTCCCACCCGTGCGCCTGAAACCAC
>JAJRYW010000429.1 GCA_024275555.1 Calditrichota bacterium
AAGAAAACTACCAATCGGATTTATATTCTTACTTTTCCTGGTATGGCTACAGGCTGCTTATTTTAATTTCGTTCTTTTTTCTTCCCCGGATAGTGGGATCTATGGAATTATATTGGGGATATTTTTATCATCTTTTTTGCTGGTCTTGATCAAAATTGAAAAACGGCGGGAACTCAAGTATATGTAGTGTTTAAAGGCTGGCTAACAACAGCTTCAACTCTGGCGCTTCCCCGCGGGGCGCAGCGGCGCCGGTTCAATCTGCCGTTGCGCCATCCCGGGCCGCGCATCACACCCGTCATTTATTCATAAAGGAATGGCTTTAGCAGCAAAAACACTTTTTGCATGGCCCCGTGAAACGCATAGCGGGAAAAATCATCCGGTTGAATCCAGCGGGTTCTCTCTCCACCCTCCAATTGCGCCGGCCCGCCCCGGCGGCGGCATAACAGAACTTCCATCTGCAACCGGAAATGGGTATAACCGTGTTCCACCATTCCCAGTTTTTTGTCCAGTTGGATTGTTAAACCGGTGCGTTGGGCAATGGCGCGTTCTTTGGCCGGCCGGCTCATTCTCCCATTCGGCTGCAGAAGAGTTGGGAATTCCCACAGCCCACCCAACATTCCCGTTTCCGGTCGGCGCACCACCAGGTACTGTCCTTGATCAACAATGACGGCGCAGAGCATTTTGTGGATAGGAACTTGCTTCTTTTCCAGTCTGCGGGGGAATTCATCCGTCACTCCGGCGGAGTGGGCGCGGCAAAAAGCACGTACCGGGCAATGCAGACAATCCGGCTGCCGGGGCCGGCAAACCAGGCTGCCCAACTCCATCATGGCCTGGTTGTGCATGCCCGGGTGGGCCCGGTTGAGCAATTGATCCGCCAACGGCCGGTATATCTTATCCGCCCGGCTGTGATTCACCGGCGTCTCTTCCCGGAACAGCCGCGCCAGCAGCCGTTTTACATTGCCGTCCGCCACGGCGTAAGGCTGATCAAAGGCAATGCTCAGCACTGCCGCAGCAATATACTCCCCTACCCCGGGTAATTTGCGGAACCGGGGATAATCCGAGGGGATCATCCCCCGGTGCTGCTCCACGACGACCTTCGCGGCCCGATGCAGATTGCGGGCCCGGGCGTAGTAGCCCAACCCCTCCCAAAGTTTCAGCGCCTCATCCAGGTCCGCTTCGGCCAGATTGTGCAGATCCGGGAAGCGCTCCATAAAGCGGAGAAAATAGGGCGTAACCGCGGCCGCCCGGGTCTGCTGAAGCATCACTTCCGAGACCCAGACCCGGTAGGGATGGCGGTTTTCCCGCCAGGGCAACTCTCTCCGGGCGGCCGCAAACCACGTCGCTAAGCGGTTTTGAAACTCATCTCTCCGGGCGGCTGTTGTTGCTTCCTTCATCGCCGCCAGTATGGGGGACAGCCTCCGGCGGTGCAAGTTTTTTTTGAATATTTATCCGAATCCCGTATATTCAGATCACTGCAAATTGAGTCAGTCTATCCTCCATCACCAGGAGAGCCGTCCTATGTTTCATTAAACGAAGGAGTTCGGATATGGACAAATTCAATCGCCGGGATTTTCTGAGAAAAGCCAGTGTTGCCGCTGCGGCTGGCGGCGCTTCGCTCCTGTGGGCCTGCGGCGGCGCCGAAGAAGAAAGCGGGGGCGCTCCGGCCGTGCAGACCCGCAAGAAATATGAATGGAAGATGGTCACCACCTGGCCCCCGGGCTTTCCGGTATTGGGCGAAGGAGCGGAGTTGTTTGCCAAATGGGTAGACGAAATGTCCGCCGGCCGCCTAAAGATACGCGTTTATGGCGGGGGAGAATTAGTGCCGGCCCTGGAAGCATTTGACGCCGTGCGCCAGGGCGTGGTGCAGATGGGGCACGCCGCCTCCTATTACTGGGCTGGCAAAACGCCCGCGTCACAGTTTTTTGCCTCGGTTCCTTTCGGGATGAACGCCCAGCAGATGAACGCCTGGATTCTTTGCGCCGGGGGCCTGGAACTCTGGCGTGAATTGTACGCCGACTTCAACCTGGTTCCTTTTCCATGCGGAAACACCGGGGTGCAGATGGGCGGCTGGTTTAAACGCCGCATCGACGCTATCTCCGATCTGCAGGGGCTGAAAATGCGCATTCCCGGCCTGGGCGGAAAAGTGATTGAAAAAGCAGGCGGATCGGCGGTGCTTTCCGCCGGGGGGGAAATCTTTACCAACCTGGAACGCGGGGTAATCGACGCCACCGAATGGATCGGCCCTTACCACGACTACCTGATGGGCTTCCCCAAGGTGGCCGATTACTACTACTATCCCGGCTGGCACGAGCCCGGCACAATCCTGGAACTGTTCGTCAACAAATCGGCCTACGAGCAATTGCCCGCCGACCTGCAGGCGATTATCTTTGCCGCCTCTCAACGTTCCAATGTCTGGATGCTCTCCGAATTTGAGGCGAAAAACGCCGTCTATCTGCAAAAGATTAAGGCTGAGTATAAAACAGAGATATTGGAATTTCCGGCCGGCGTGCTGCGGGCATTCCGGGAGTACTCAGCAGAAGTGATTGAGGAAGTGACCGCCGGCGATGCGATGAGCAAAAAGGTTTATAAGTCTTTTGCGAAATTCCAAAAGGAGATTGGCGAGTGGGCCGACATTACCGAGCGCGCTTACTATTCGCGGCTGAGTGTTTGATCGTTGCCAGGCTTACTGGCCGGGCGGAAGTTTATCCGCCTGGCCGGTGGTCTCCGCCGAAGCAGCCTGGTGCTCTTCTTCTTTATGAAACAACCCGCCGAAAAAAACCAGCAGGCCCATCCCGACCATAATAAATACATCGGCAATATTGAAGATGCCCGTGCGTAGTGAACCGATCCCCATATTCATGAAGTCGACCACCCGGCCGTCGTTGAACACCCGGTCAACAAAGTTGCTGATGCCCCCGCCGCTGATCAATGCCAGGGCGACAATCTTCAGGCGATTCATATCTTTGGAGGTGAACAGGTAGACAACCAGCACCGCCAGGAACAGCCCCACCAGCACGGTCAGCGCCCAAAAGCGCACCGCTTCCGGCCAATCGGAACCGAAGCCTAACATCGCCCCGGTATTTTCGGCGTACTGAAAGCGAAAAAAGTCCCACAAGTAAATAATGGGCCGGTGATATTTCAGCTCCGTTACTGCGATCCACTTGGTAAACTGATCCACGGCAATCGTCAGGCTGACGATGGGGATAACAAAATAAAGCCGCTGGGCAAGCTGCATAGATTCGATCCTTCTTATGGCGTTCATATTTTCGCGCCAAATATAGAACCCATTGGAAGGGTTTCCAACTGCAATATCAAATCAGCGCGGTAAATTCTCTTCCTCCTCAGCAGGTTTGGGAGAAGCCGGTTGGGGCGGGCGAGGGTTTCCGGTTTGGGCCGGGGCCCAGATGGCCCGGCGCAGGCAATGCCCGGTCCAGGCCCCCAGTCCTCCGCACAGCAGCGCAACCGTTGCAGCAGCGATCAAGAGAATAAAATGCGACTGCGCGCCTACCATCACTTCAATCTTGGGTACAATCAGCGCGGCGTGGGTAAGCTGCAAATGAAACGCCGCGGCAAACCAGAGCAAACCGGCCCCGCCGGCCCCGGAGCGAACCGCCCGCCAGGCGGTCCCATTCTGCCAGAATCCCACCGTCATGGGAACAACAATTATCCACCACCACTGCGGCGAAAGAAGCTGCACAATCACCAGAAGCAGGAAAGTTGTAATCATGGCGTTCTCCGGAACATGGTTGTTCCCTGCAATTGCGGATGCGCCTCGCGGGGCGATTGAAGAAAAATCAGTTCATAATAGCGGCCGGCCAGCCAATCGTCGACAAAGTGATCATAATGAGCAGAGCCGGGGTTGCCGGACTGGCCGCCCGGGTAGATGCCCCGGGCGCGCACCTGGGGGCCCAACTCCACCACCATCCGCCAGGAAGGGCCCTGGTGCTTTTGGGTGGCATTGACGATATCCGCCCCGCCGCCGCTAATCAGCCCCAGGCGCCCCAGGCCTTTGATGCGGGCCAGGTGACGGATGTCGGTTCCCCGGGCGCGCCCCCATTCCCAGGCCTCGCTCAGCGCCCCCAGTTCGGCAGTGAGGGCCTGGTGGGTGCTCTCCATCGCCCGGGCCAGGATATCCACCCGGCTCTCCTTCGCCTCGGTTAAACGATTATCGAAAAAGGGCGATTCCTCGCTCTCCAGCAACATCCGCAGGGTGACATCGGCCGGCGGCTGGAGCAAACGGCCTTCGGGACGATTCAGATCATCTTCCCAAATCGCAATTTCGATCTCTTTCCAGAGCCGGTCAAAAATGGCGGCGGCGACCGAATTGGGCTGGTTGCGGTAGTCCCAGGCGCTCAGAATTTCCAGGTCGCGCGTTTCCGCCAGGGAGAGGTTGGCCGTTTTCAGGGCCGCGATGACAGTCGGCAGCACGGTTCGGGCGCGCAGGTTAAGATTATCGCGCTGCAAATCCATCATGTCCTGCGGCGTAAAATCACTCCCGGCTTTCAGCACCTCGTTGATGCGCAGGCTGCGCTCCCATCCGGCGTATTTCCCGGCCAGGTAGTAGGGATAATCCTCCCCGACCGGCGGCTGGTTTGCCGAAGCTAAAAATCCCCGGGGCGGGTTCAGCGCTTTGGGGAGATGCTCCCGGGGAATCCACTTTCCCCAGGTGTAGGCAGGGTCGCGCCCATCGCTGATAAAACGCCCCTGGCCTTCCCAGCGCAGCGGAAATTTTCCCTGGTGGATCATGGCGATATCCCCGTCGCGGCCGGCAAAAACAAAGTTCTGCCCGGGACATTGATAAGTTTTCAGCGCCTCCTCAAATTCGGCGTAATTACCGGCCCGGTTAATTTTCAGGAAGGCCAGCAGCTCATTGGAGGGGTCGTGGCCGGTCCAGCGCAGGGCCGTGCCGGTGGGAATGTGTTCATCAAAAGATTTTTCCCCCTGCCGGTAAACCACCAGGCCGTGCTGGGTAATGGGGATGCTGTCCACTAAGGCCGCTTTTCCGCGCACCTTGATCGTCTCGGTTCGCACATGGGCGCGGCGCCACTCGCCGTCATAAAAATATTCCCAGGGATCGTCATCACGAAACTGCACCTGGTACCAATCCAGGACATCCGTGTAGGCGTTGGTGACCCCCCAGGCAATCTGCTCATTAAAGCCGATCATCACCCCCGGGGCCCCGGGCAGGCTCACGCCGTAGACATTGACCCCTTCGCAGGCCAGTTGCACTTCGTACCATACCGAGGGCAGGCTCAATCCCAAATGGGGATCGTTGCAGAGGATGGGATAGCCGCCCAGCGTTTTCCGGCCGGCGAGCGCCCAGTTGTTGCTGCCTTTACCGGCCTCCGGCAGGAGATGATCCCCGGCCAGGGGAATCCCGGTAAACGTGCGGGCCGGCCTGGGCGGAGCAGGAAGCGGCTGAAAGTTCCACTTTGTTCCCGGGGGAATTACCGGCGCCGAATGCAGGGGAGGCTGGAAATAAAGCGCCCTGGTCAGAGAATCGCCTAAAATATTGCGGGTGCGGGTGCGCAACACTTCGCGGCTGAATCCGCTTAAATCCCAACTCATGTGCTTAAGCAACAAGGCGCTGTTCAGCGGGGTCCATCGCTCCGGGCGGTAGTTCAGGATTTTAAATTCGAGCGGATAATCTTTCTCCTCCAACTGGTCAATCCAGGCGTTGACGCCGTCGGCGTAGGCGTTCAGCGCCAGCCGCGACCGGTCATCTTTGAGCATCTCCGCCAGGGACTGTTCGGCGGCGTAGACCATCCCGATGCGCCGCCGGTAACGGTCATAACTGATGATGTCGGGATTGTCGCCCAGGATTTCCGCCAGGCGTCCTGCCGCCGCCCGGGTCACAAAATCCATCTGCCAGAGCCGGTCGCGGGCTTCCAGGTAGCCCTGCACAAAATAGAGATCATGAGGATTGGCGGCAAAGATGTGCGGAACACGCCGCTCGTCCCAGACCACCTCGACCGAATCGAAGATGGCTGCAATACTTTGATTGGGAAGCAGCTTATCCCGGTAGGTGTTGTTTTGCCAGAATCCGGCAAAGGGGTTTAAAAACTTGCCGATGGGGGGCTGGAGCCCGCGCGGGCTGTTCAGGAAGAAAAAAACCAGAGCTGTTAACCCCAGGGAAAGCATTAGGCGCAGCCATTTCATAAAAAATCTCCAAATGCGAGGCCCGCAACCCTGGGCGTGTTGTTCTCAGGTCCGTTGAGCTATCAATGAGCAAGCGGTTTGAGTGTTTCGTGATAGTTGGCGACGTTAGCCGTCGCTGATGCGAATCAGCAAATCGTCTTTTTCCACAGCCTGTTTTGTGCTTACCAGGATTTCCTGCACCACGCCGGCCACAGCCGCCCGGATTTCGTTTTCCATTTTCATCGCTTCGATCACCATCAGCGGCTGGCCGGGCTCGACGGTTTCTCCGGCAGCCACTTCGATGCGCAGCACCATTCCCGGCATGGGAGCGCGCACATCGCCGGCCGCCAAATGATCCTCCCCGCCGCCGAAAATTTCCGATTCGATTTTCCGGGCGCGATTGAGCACCTGGTATATCCGGCGCTCCTGCCGGTAAAACACTTCCGTTTCCCGGGCGGACTGGTTTATTTCCACAACAAAAGAGCGGTTGTTGATCAAAAACGAGTAGCGTTTCTCATCCAGCTTTTGCAGATCGACCCGGTAAGTTTTTTCTCCGTAGCGGATCTGCAGAAGGCCGTTTTCCGGCTCGATGTCAATTTCCCGGAATTCATCGTCGAGTTTCAGGTAGTAGTTCATCAGGACCTCATCATCTCTTTTAAAGCGCGGGTTTTCCAGGCGGAGCGCTGGGGGGCCAGTCCGTCGCGGTGGTTTTGGGTCGCCAGCCGGCGATGATCCCGGCAATAGGCCGCTGCCGCGGCCATCACCACGCCGAAGTTTTCCCAGTCGGGTTCCTCGGCCTTCAGCCGCTCCCAATACAGTTCTACAAATTTGGTGGTAAAGGCGCCGCTGCGGAAATCGGGATGATCCAGCACTTTCAGGCAAAACGGGATGGTGGTGGTAACCCCTTCCACCTGGAACTCGTGCAAGGCTCGTTTCATCCGCTCGATGGCCTCATCGCGGGTTTCCGCCCAGGTGATCAGCTTGGCCAGCATGGGATCGTAATAGCGGGAGACCTCGGATCCGGGCAGGACCCCGCTGTCCACCCGCACGCCCGGGCCTTCCGGGTGCCGCAGATAGTGCACTTTGCCGGTAGAGGGCACAAAATTGTTGTAGACATCCTCGGCGTTGATCCGGCACTCGATGGCGTGGCCGTGCGGCCGGATATCCGGCTGGGAAAAAGGCAGGGGCCGCCCTTCCGCCACGCGAATCTGCAACTTCACCAAATCCAGCCCCATAACAATTTCCGTAACGGGGTGCTCGACCTGGAGGCGGGTATTCATTTCCAGGAAGTAAAAGTTGCCCTGGTTATCATACAGAAACTCCACCGTTCCGGCGTTGCGATAGTTGCAGGCTTTGGCCGCCTGCACGGCCACCTGGCCCATCCGGGCCCGTGTGTCGGGAGTCAAAACCGCCGAGGGACACTCCTCGATCACTTTCTGATGCCGCCGCTGGATGGAGCAATCCCGCTCCCAGAGGTGCACGGCATTCCCCTGCTGGTCGGCGATAATTTGAATCTCGATGTGTTTCGGCGCATCGATAAATTTTTCCAGGTAGACGGTTTCATCGCCAAAGGCTTTCAGCGCCTCGCTTCTGGCGGCGTCCAGGGCGCGCTCAAGCTCGGCCGATTGGTGCACCACCCGCATTCCTTTGCCGCCGCCCCCCGCCGCCGCTTTAATCAGCACCGGGTAGCCGCCGATTTGCTCGATAATTTGTTCGGCTTCTTTCCGGGAGCGCACCGCCTCCTTGGCCCCGGGCACCACCGGCACGCCGGCTTCAATCATCATCTTGCGCGACTCGGTTTTGCTGCCCATCGATTGGATCGTTTCCGGCCGCGGCCCGATAAAGATCAGCCCGTTTTCTTCCACCTGGCGGGCAAATTCGGCGTTTTCAGCCAGGAAACCATAGCCGGGGTGGATGGCGTCCGCCCCGCATTTCCGGGCTGTATCGATGATCTTATCCATGCGCAGGTAACTCTCTGCCGCAACCGCCGGGCCGATGCAATACGCCTCATCGGCCTGGAGTACGTGGGGA
>JAJRYW010000430.1 GCA_024275555.1 Calditrichota bacterium
AGGCCCAGATTTCCAGGGTGGGAACCTCCACAATGGGAAGACCCAGGGCGTGGGCGAGGCCCTTGGCCACGCTGTAACCAATCCGCAGCCCGGTGAAGGAGCCGGGCCCGGCCGAGAGCGCCACCGCTTGAAGATCGGGCATCGGTTGCCCGGTCAGCTCAAAAAGCTGTTTGATAAACGGCGCTAATTTTTGCGAGTGGATATTGCGGATATTGGCGGTGATGCCGGCCAGGAGTTCGTCGCCGCGCGACAAAGCGGCCGAACAGGCTACACCGCTGCTCTCGATTCCCAACAGCAGCGGCTGGATGGAAAGATGGGTTTGATTTGCTTTCATGAAAATAATGTACAGCGTTCATCGTTAAATTGGTAGCCAAAAACGATCTGCTCCTGCAGGGGTTATTCTACCACAGCGCTTAAGCGGGCCCGCTTGCGTTCATGCTCATCCAAATGGAATTTACGTATCCGCAGCGATTTGGGGGTGACTTCGACCAATTCATCATCATTAATGTATTCCAGGGCTTCTTCCAGGCTAAACCGGAGCGGCGGGGCAATTTTGACGGAACGGTCGCTGCCCGAGGCGCGCATGTTGGTGAGCTTTTTGCCCTTCTGGATGTTGACCTCCAGGTCTTTATCTTTGTTGTTCTCGCCCACAATCTGGCCTTTGTAGACCACTTCGCCCGGTTCGATAAAAAACTTGCCGCGATCCTGCAAACCGTCCAGGGCGTAAGCGGTTGCCGGGCCTTCTCCCATGGAGATCAGCGCCCCGTTTTGGCGCTGGGGAATGGAGCCTTTAAAGAATTCGTACTGATAGAAACGGTGATGCATGACCGCCTCGCCGGCGGTGGCGGTGAGCAGGCGGTTCCGCAGCCCGATTAAACCGCGCGAGGGAATACGGAATTCCAGGTGATGAATATTGCCCTTGGGTTCCATCTGCACTAATTCCCCGCGGCGCTGGCCCACCATTTCGATGGCCTTTCCGGCATAATCGGAGGGCACATCGATGACTAAAATTTCAATCGGTTCGGCTTTTCTGCCGTCGATTTCCTTGTAGATCACCTTGGGTTGTCCCACCTGGAGCTCGTATCCTTCCCGGCGCACGGTTTCCACTAAAATCGACAGGTGCAGAATTCCCCGGCCGTAGACTTTAAAAACATCTGGGGAGCCGGTGTCTTCCACCCGCAAGGCTACGTCGCTTTGCGTCTCCTTATAAAGCCGGTCCCGCAATTGGCGCGAGGTGACATATTTCCCCTCTTTGCCAAAAAAGGGAGAATTGTTGACCATAAAGTGCATGCTCATGGTCGGCTCGTCAATGGAAATCAAGGGCATCGGCTCCGGCTGCTCCGCATCGGCGATGGTGTCCCCGATATCGATCCCATCTACCCCTACCACGGCGCAGATATCGCCGCTTTCCACTTTTTCCGCCGATTCTTTTCCGATCCCTTCGAAGGTAAACAATTGTTTTATCTCGGCGTTGCTATGGCTGCCGTCTCTTTTCAGCACGGAAACTTTTTCACCATTGTAGATGCTCCCCCGAAATACCCGGCCAATTCCGATGCGGCCCACATAATCACTATAATCGATACTGGTGACCTGCATTTGCATGGAGCCCTGCTTGTGCTCCGGCGGGGGTATATGTTCCAGGATGGCGTCAAGCAGCGGTTCCAGGCTCCGCGAGGTGTCGTTCATGTCGCTGACCGCCCATCCTTCCCGGCCGCTGGCGTAGATGGTGGGAAAGTCCAGTTGATCGTCATCGGCGTCCAATTCCACGAACAGGTCAAACACTTCTTCCAGCACCTCGTCGGCGCGGGCGTCCGGCCGGTCCACCTTGTTGATCACCACAATGGGCTTCAGGTGCAGCCGCAGCGCCTTTTGCAGCACAAAGCGGGTTTGAGGCATGGGGCCCTCAAAAGCGTCCACCAGGAGCAACACCCCGTCCGCCATTTTCAGCACCCGCTCCACCTCGCCGCCAAAATCGGCGTGGCCGGGAGTGTCGATTAAATTGATCTTCACCTTTTTATAGCGGATGGAAATATTTTTAGATAAAATGGTAATGCCCCGCTCACGCTCCAAATCATTGGAATCCAAAAATCGTTCCTGGACTACCTGGTTATCCCGGAAAATCCGGCACTGTTTTAACATTTGATCCACCAGCGTCGTTTTTCCGTGGTCTACGTGGGCAATAATAGCTATATTTCTTAATTCAAACATTCTCGATCCTTTTTATTGATTGATGTTACGCAGTTTTGCCACAGGAAGGTTTACCGTTTACTTGTTCTATGTCACCCGGAGCTTGTCGGCACGAAGTGCTCCCGTCGGGAAAGGGTGACACTTTTACGTCTATATTTGCCATGCTTCGACAAGCGTTCGACTGAGCTCACGCCGAAGGCTCAGCATAATATGAAGATTGCTTAACAATAGCAACATTTCTCTAATGTGACTTCCCATTATGAACAGTGACGCGCGTAGCATCAATTAGTGATATTAACGCGGCGGAAGAAAACCGATTCTGCCGGTTAAGTCAAGCAAAATTATTCTCTCTGTGAAGTTCATTTTTCCAGGCAACATCTTACTTTGAAAAACCGTATGGATTGCTTAATTTTTACCGATTAAAAAAAACGACCTGAGATGACCATAAATTACGATAAGAATCTGTTCCGTTTCATCTATTCGCTGTTGCTGGCCTCGTTGCTGGCTATAACCGGGGCCAGTTTGTACCGCTATGCCAGTTCCCCAACCGATGAAAATTTATTCTCCTCCACCCCCGGGCGCCTGTATTTAACCACACCGGTCCCGGCTTATCCCCAAAGCGGCAAAGAGTCCCAATCACGCCCATCGCTTCAGCCGGACTCCCTGCGAGTTGGCGATATACTCCGGGCCGTCGACAATAGTATCTTCGACAATTTTCAAGCCTTGGCCAATTATCTTTCCGCCATATCCGCATCGGACACCCTGGAGATGAAGATTTTCCGGCCGCTGCAGCGGAAAGGATACACCTATCATGTAGCCCGGGCAGACCTGCCGGACAGCGCTTTTCGGGAAATCCCTTCCTCGGTGTATGTCATCTCGGTTCGCGCCGGCGGCGCCTCCGACCGGGGCGGTCTAAAAAAAGGAGATCTGATCACCCGGATTAACAACCAGGGTTTTCAAAACAGCCGGGAAGCAGACCAGATTTTGCGGGAAGTAAACCGAACCGGGCTGGAGATTGACTACGAAGTTATCCGCAACAACCGGGAAATTCAGCTCAAGATCAAGTTGGCTAAAGTGGGCATTCACCTGGCCGCTCTTTTTATGATTTTTACCGGGCTGACCTACATCGCCTCCGGAGCTTTTATCGCCCTGAGCAGACCCCAGTACAAGGCGGCCCGGCTGATCGGTTTCTCTTTCCTGGCGGTTGGTTTTTTTCTGGCGGTTGTGCTGCGCCGGGACATCGAGTATGACACCTTTGCGCTTCTTCGGGATTTATTGATCGTACTCAGCATTTATTTTTCTCCCCCGCTCTGGCTGCATTTAGGGCATTATTTCCCGGGGGAAAATACGGAAATGCTCAAACGACGTTGGATTTTAGCCGTCGCTTATGGAATGGCGGCAGCGTCTCTGCTGGTGTTCATCATCACCAAACAGCAAAAATTGGGAACCGTTGGCCTGATGCTGATGGTGCTGTACATCTTGACCATATCGTTCCTTTACCGAAAAGGGGTCAGCGCAGAGTGCAAAACCATCAAACGGCATATTCGCCGCACAACGATTGCAGCGGCGGTCGTTATTTTGCTGATCCTGGTCAGCGTCTACTTTGTTTTTCCCATAAACGAAGCCTATTTTGCTGACGGCAGCGTCTTTATGATTGCCCTCAGCTCCGTGCTGAGCCTTATTCCCCTGGTGTTTCTCTATACGATCGGGCAATACCGGCTGCTGGATTTGGACATCCGGGTGCGGCGCAACGTGCAATACAACCTGGCCTCCGTCACCTGGATTTTAATCCTGCTGGCTGTCTATATTCGGGGGCTTGTGTTTCTCCCTTCCCTGGATTTTGAAGCCGCAAACATCCAAATCAAAGGCACCTCCCTGGTAGTAACCGATGATCCCTTAACGGCGGAGGAAATCAATTTTTACCGCCAAATGGTGGTTATGATGCTGGCGATCGTTTTTTCCGTTCTGCTCTGGAAAATTGCCAAAGCAGGCCAGCGGTTGATTGACCATAAATTTTTTCGGTCTCAATCGGACTTCCGCAAAGCAGCCCGGGAATTAACCGAGGTGATGTCCACCCAATTCTCCATGCAGGCCCTGGCGGAGGGAATTGTACAAAGGCTGGCGGATTTGCTGAAAGTGAAAACCGTGGGAGTTTTTTTCCTGCGCGATGAAAAGGATTGCTGCTGCAAAACAACCTGCGGCATGGAAATGGAACAGTGGGAACGGTTTTGCTCGGAAATGCTGGGTAAAATCACCGAGGTCGTTCGCAGCAATCCCGGGGAATCCCTCTTTAGCGCCGAGTATCTCCCGGAAGTGGTGCGGCGTTATCTCAACCAATCCGGGGTGCGCCACTTAATCGCCATCCGTTCTAAAGAAAAACTGCTCGGGGTGCTTCTGGTTGGCGAAAAGCTGTCCGAATCCCCTTTTCATAAGGAAGATTTAGTCTTCCTGGGCACAGTTGCCAAACAAGCCTCGGTGGCCCTGGAAAACGCCTTTTTATATGAGAGCCTTGCCGAACAGGAGC
>JAJRYW010000431.1 GCA_024275555.1 Calditrichota bacterium
CACTTTCGTCGCACGAGGCTTCGCAGGCTGGATTACTCCAGACTACGCTCGATTGACTACATGATTAAACAAGCAATTATCATGATAAGTACCTTTCAACTTATAAGACTCGCCAGCCTTAGCCTGGCGCACCGGATAAACACGGATTGGGGGGGAAGGAACTAAGCTTTTTCCGGGACTTCGCCCGGGAAAAGAGGCTTCTCCGAAGCCGTTGATTTACGATTTACAAATAGCGATTTACGATTTGAAATACCTTCGTCATTCGGAAATCGTAAATCATTTGTAACTATTCAGGTTATTTAGATATTGGAGCAATATCTTCCAACGGTTTGCTTAACCGCAGCGAACGCGAAGGAACCGCTACGTGCGCAACGTATTGATGATCGGCTAAATCTTTGCGCACGCTGCGGTAAAAAGGCACATTCGGATCAATGTAGAGCGTATTTAAAATGACACAATAGGAAGAATACGCCTATCCTGCTTAATTCATAAACATCTCACCCCGGCTGGCCGGGGCTAAGTCGCAAAGAAATAATGAATTATGATTTTTTCTGGAAAAAATTCTGTTTTTTCGCTTAATGTATAGATAATTGTTTAATCTTTAGATTCATCAACACTTTGCGTTCTTCGCCCCGGAATGCCGGGGTGATGAATTATCCAGGCTATCAAGAAATTCTTTGGGAACAGGTTTTGCCCTTTTAGCTACCTGAATAGTTACAATCATTTTAAATATCGACAATCCCGGTCGGCCGGGAGTCGATTAAGATCTCGAAAGGGGCTAATTCTCTTCGTTTTTGTTGATTAACGACATTTGTTCGTTGCGAAAAATGTCTGTAAAAAACTATCAACAGTTCATCGAATCCGTGCATATCTGTGTTGATCCGGGGCGAACATAAAAAGTGCACGGTAGTGAATGCTACACTACAGATATGCCCGGCTTAAATAGCTTCTTTATTTCTTTGCGGCCTCTGCGGCTTTGCCGCAACATTTAACCGGGGGACAACCCGAACGGAAGCGTCCATAAAAAAGCCCCTCGCATGGACGAGGGGCTAAAGATGGGCTAATAACCGGCCAAAGTCTAATTGGCCATCTTCTCCAGCCGTTCGATCAGTTGCGCCGTGGTCAGGCTGCCGCTGGAGGCGTTCAGGTTGATAATAAATATATCGAAGTTGCCGCTGCGGTTGGAGTGAAAGGCGATCGCTTGCCCGTCCGGCGAAAAGACCGGGTTGGAATCCACCGCGGGATTGAAGGTAAGACGCTCCTGCTCGCTGCCGTTGGTGCGGGCGCGGTAAATCTCGTAATTGCCGTCGCGATCAGACATAAAGGTCAGGTACTGAGAATCATCGGATACATGGGGATTCACATCATTCCCATCGGGATTGTCAATCACGGTCATCACCTGGGAGCCGTCCGTTTTCATGACAAAGATATCAAACGTACCGTTTTTATCGGAGTGAAAGTAGATGTGACTGTCGTCGCCGTCAAAACAGGGGCCTCCTTCATTGGCCGGCGAGTCGGTTAGTTGCAATTGAAAATCGCCGTCGCGCTCCATGATGAAGATATCGCTCTGTTTGCTGACATAATCCACTTTGCGGAGATCGTTGCGCTCCGAGACAAAGACCATGTATTTGCCGTCATGCGAGTAGCGGGGCAGCCAGTCGTCCGCCACCGACTGGGTCAGGTTGGCGATAAAACCGTCTTTTAAAGCCATGTAGGTTATTTCCCGCACCTTGTATTTGGGTCCGATGGGGCGGTGATCTTCTTCCGTGCTGGCATAGGCAATACCGTTTCCGAGGGGATCGTATACCGGAAGTTCCTCATCGTAGGGAGTAGAAACCAGCACCGTTTCCTGGTTGCTCTGCAAATCCAATTCCACGATATCCCAACTGGTGCTGTCCCGCTTTTGATAGAGCAGCTTTTGCCCGTCTTTGGAAAAGACCGGAAAGGCCTCATCCTCCGGGGACTGGGTGACCTGCTGCACCACGTATTTTCCGCCTACATAGCTCTCGATCTGTGTTTTGTAAACCTCGCCGGCCGCCGTTTGCAGCACCGACAAAAAACTGCCGTAGGCGTCCTTTAAATTGCCCTGCTGGTACTGCAACTTGCCATACTCAAACTGCACATCAACCTGATAGGGATCGGCGGCAATAATTTCCTCCATCACCGCCGCAGCCTGCGGGAGCATTTCCAGGCGCAGGTACTCCTGGGAAAGCTGCTTTTTTAGCACCAGGTCGTCCGGGTGCTTAGCAATTTGCTGATTCAGATATTCGATCCGGTTGGCCGGGGGCAGATTTTCGTACTCCCCGGGAGTGAGCACCTTGGAGCTGCCGCCGCAACCGGCCAGGACGACCAGCACTACCGCCGCTATCAAAATCAGCCCGATTTTCTTTCCTGAACATGTCCCTCCGCAAAATTTCCTCATGATCGACCCTTTCGTATACGTTCATGATTCCGATCAATACCCTGCTATAAACAGGATCGCACTATTCTTCAAAATGATTAACACCGAAGCGCGAGCGGCACCTCTCAGGCATCCCCCAGGCCGAGCCGGGAGACAGAGCAGTTGCCGTCAATTTAATTTTTTCAGTTTATCAATCAATTGGCGCGCCTGGCGCTTAAATTCCAATTGGATGCCCGGCCGGTCGACGATCTGCTGGTACATCCGTATCGCTTCCTGGCTGCGGCCCAGTTTTTCGTAACTTTGCCCGGCAAAATAGAGCGCGCTGGCCTCCCACTGCAATTTGGTTTTTTGGGACAGCAGCGGAATCTTCATGAACTCATTAATGGCGGTTTGATATTGGCCGGAATTGTAATAGGCTTCTCCGATATAAAATTGAATCTCCGGCTCTTCCCGGCTGCTGACCTCGAACTTGAGTTTTTTAAAATAATCGATGGCTTCCTGGTAACGATTCAGGCGGATCATGGCGTTTCCGATGGAGATTTTTTTGTTCACCGCATCCTGGGCGTTGGGAAAGAGCCGCACATACTCCCGGGCGCTGTTCAGCGCGCCGTCCCATAAGCCGATCTGTTTATAAGCGTTGATCAACAGGGAGAGCGCCGCCTTGCGCGAGGGCGCGTCGACAGCCGTCTCGACCGCTTTGCGGGTTTCTTCCAGGCCGGCGTCCTGGTCTTCTTCTCGAAAATGAATCCGGGCCAGGCTTAGATGCACATTGGAAAGCAACGGGCTGTCCGGATGCTTCTCCTGGAATTCCCGGAATACCTTTATCGCTTCTTCCGGCTTGTTTAAGGTTGCGTAGGCCTGTCCCAGCATAAAATGAGCGTCGTCGTAATAATCGGTTTCCTTATAGCGCTTCATCACCGTTTTAAAATACTTGATGGCCGGGTCAAATTTCTTTTTGGTAAAAGCAACCCGGCCGCGCTCGTATTCAAAAGAAGCCAGGTGGTTCGGCAACGAGGGCGTTCCTTTGTAAGTCTTGCTAAACGCTTTGACCGCGGCTTGCGTCGCCGCACCCTGGTTAATCATGCAGCGAATTTTTAACGCCTCCAGGTCTTGTTTCTGAGCGGCGTCCGGCGCCATGTCGATTAATGTCGTGAGGATCGCGACGGCCTCGCTGTACTTCCCTGACTTGAATAGAATATCGGCGCGATTCTTATTGGCTTGATAAAAAAATGAATCCGATGGGGCCGGCTTGACCAGGGCGTACTGCAGCAGGGCCGATTCCGGATCGTCTTCCTGCTCGGCCATCCGGCCCAACAAGTATAGCGCCTCATTGACATGCTCCGGCGAGGCGGCCCGGTTCAGGAAAGTCAGAAGATACTGCCGGGCCTGGGGATGCTTGCCGCTGCTGGCAAACGCCTTTCCGGCATAGAAATAAAGCGAGGGCTGCGGGGCAACCAAAAAATGCGCCGCGATGCGGTCGGATGTTTCCGGATACTGGGCCAGGATGACCTGAATCTTTTTCAAAGCATTGTCCAATTGACCGGCCCGGATATAGGCGTTGATCACCTGTTCGCGGGCAATATCGGCGGCGGGCGCATAATCGAACCGGGATAAAATACGCTCGTAGAACTGGGCAGCCGTCCCATATTCTCCCCGAGACTCTGCCGCGTGCGCAAGGCGTAAATAAGCCTCTGCCTGATCGGGATGGGTCTTGATTTCCAATAAATAGGTCTTTAAGATTTCCTCACTTTGAGAAAGATCACCATTTTGCTGATAGTAATTGGCCAGCCGCCAGTAGGCGTCCCCGGCCAAGACGATATTCTGCCGTTGCTGGGAAAGCACAGTCCATAACCGCACCGCATTACTGCTGTCCCCGGCGGCCAGGTAGGCCGCGGCTAATTCCAACTGCACCGGGTAGCTTAAACGTGAGTCCGGGTAAGTCTTCAGAAAATGCTCCCAGAACTGCACCAGTTTGGGGGCGGGAATCGCTTCATGGGCAATTGTCCGGGTCAGGAACCAGAAGGTTAGCGAGTCCGGGGCCGGTGTATAGGCGGCGTAACTGACGGCCCGCTTCAGTGTGGCCAGCAGCGTTTCGTACCCGGGGGTGTTTTGGGGATGAAGAAAGCGCTGGTATTCGGCCTGGCGCAATTGGCTCTTGCTCAGGTAGTACCACCCCTCCCCCGCCCTGCCGGAGTCGGGCGCATTCTCCACGTAGGCGGCAAAAATATGGCTGGCTTCCTGGTAATCCTTGAGATCATCCAGGTAGATTTTGCCCAGGTCGAACAGTAATTGCTCCCGGTCGGCCCCGGTCAGCAGACGCCCCAGCAGACGGGCCAGTTCCGTTACCCCGGTTTGCCGGCCTTGCTGGTGATAGCTGCGAATAAAATCGCGGTAAAGCAGGCTGGAGTCATAATCGGCGGCGCAAAGATATTGCTCGACAATCCGGTTAAAGAGCGAGGAGGCCTGCAGGTAATTCCCGGCCTTAAAATAGGCTTTCGCGGTCTGGAAGAGCAGGTCGTCGCGGAGCGGGGAAGCCGGGTAGAGCGCCAGGAAACGCTGCAATTCCGCCTCGGCCAGGCCCAGTTCTCCGGCCGACAAAACTGTTTCGATAAAGCCTGCGTGCAGCTTTTCCGTCACAATACCGGGCCGGAGCAGGCGCTCCAATTCCTGCAAATACTGGCGGGACTCGCTGTATCGTCCGGTCTGCCCGGCAATACGGGTCAGGTTGATCAGTATTGCCGGCCGCAGTTCCGTCAGGGTCGCCCCGGCTTGCCTGTTCAGTTTTTGGAACTCTTGATAAGCCGCTTCGGCCTGGCCGGATTCCACCAGGCAACTGGCATAGTAAAAGCGGAGGGTATTCTGCGCCGCCCCGTCCTCATTTTGGTCAAGCAACGGCTCAATTTCTTTCCTGGCCAGGCTGTAATCGCCTTTACCGAAGTAGGTCTGGGCGCGCATCATCTTAAAAATCTGCTGATCTTTTTGATCCCGGTACCTGTCCAGGGCCTTGCCCAGCAGGGCCAGCGCCGCCGGATAGTCGCGCTTGTCCAGGTAAATTTCAGCCAACTGCCGGGTCGCTTCCCGGGCGGCTTGCTGGTTGGGATAATCGACGACGGTTTGCTTCAGCAACTCGACGGCGCGGTTTAGCAGGCCCAGCTGCTGGTACACCCGGGCTTCTCCCAAGAGCGCCTCGGCCAGGAAGGTGGGGTCTTGGCTGATCTCCCGGATACGCCGGAATTCTACCCCGGCCCGTTCGGGTTCGTTTTTTTCCAAGAGCACCCGGGCAAATAAAATCCGGCCGGCCGGATATTCGGACGATTCAATATAGCGATCCAGGAACTCCTTGATGGCCTGTTCAGCGCGGTTGAGCTGATGATCCTGCAAATAGGCCCGGGCGGCGGCCAGCAACGCCGGCGGCGCCTGGGGGTCGGAAGGGTAGAGAATCTTGACCGTCTCAAAGGCTTTGGCCGCCTCGGCAAGGTTGCCCTGCAAAAGGTAACACTCCCCGGCCCGGTACCAGGCTTCCGGGGCTCGCTTATGCTCCGGCATACTCACCGCCAGGCCCTGGAATTCAATCCGGGCGTCGTCCAGGTTGCCGATTTTCTGAAGCGCATCGGCGTAATAAAAGCGGGCGTCCCCCTGGCGGTCGCTGCCCGGATAGCGGTTGATGAAGGTAGAAAATTGCTGTGCGGCAATATCATAAAACCCTTCATTATAAAGTTTCAGCGCATAGGAAAAATCGTTGCTCTCATTATACGCCTGGCTGAACACCGGCTGGGCAATCAGCAGGATCAATAAGATTACATAGCATTTAAAAAGCTTTTTGTACATCGTTATTCTCCGGGTTTAACTGCGGGAGTCCAGATCCACTTTACGCAGATTTGCATATTCCGGTACAATGGTTTTTAAGTGACGCCTTTCGAATAAGACTTTTAAACGAACACCGCCCCGATAAGATTCCACACTGAGCACCTGCCCTTTCCCGAAGGACTCATGCACCACCCACTCCCCGACGGAGAACTCGCTCTCGTCGTCCACCTGGGAGGCGGTATACTCGAGAAAATCCTCATCAAACTCTTCCCACTCCTGGCGGTTTTTGCGGCGCCGGCCGTCGGATTGTTCCGGAGAGCGCGGTCCGAAATGCTGTTCGGTATAGTGCACCGGAATCTCGCGCAGGAAACGCGAGGGGACGCTCAGGTAAGACATCCCGCCGGCGTCCTGGCTAAAGCGGCGGCGCTGCCTGGCCCGGAACAGGTAAAGCCGCTCCATAGCCCGGGTCATGCCCACGTACAACAGGCGCCGCTCTTCTTCCAGTTCATCCTTATCGTTTAAGGTGCGGGAGAGCGGGAAGAGGCCGTCCTCCATGCCGGTGATCATCACCACCGGGAACTCCAGTCCCTTGGCGCTGTGCAGGGTCATCAGGGTAATCCGGGGCTGATCGGGATTCCAGTCGTCCATATCGGTGTGGAGCGACACTTCCTCCAGAAAATCGGACAACCGATCCGATCCGTGGACCGCCCGTTCCTGAAATTCCAGGATGCTGTTGAGCAATTCGTTGATATTTTCCATGCGGTCGATTTCATCCTGGCTGCCGGAAGCGCTGTATTCCCGCTTCAAGCCAAAGGCCGTAACCACTTCACTGGCAATTTGATAGGCAGATTTGCTTTCCAGCATCTCCCGGAACTCGCGGATCCGGGTAATAAAATCCCGGATCGCCCGGGCGGCGCGCTTGGCCAGGCCTTCAATCGAATCCACCTGGCTGAGGGCCGCGTCTAAGGAGACGCCCTGGCGCTCAGCGTATTCATTTACCTTTTTTAGCGAGGTTCCCCCGATGCCGCGGGTGGGGAAATTAATGATGCGCTGCAGCGCTACGGAATCGCGGGGGTTGACCAGGTAGCGCAGGTAAGCCAGCACATCTTTGACTTCCTTGCGTTCGTAAAATTTCACCCCGCCTAAAATCACATAAGGGATGTTTGATCGACGCAATCCGTCTTCCAGCACCCGGGATTGGGCGTTGGTGCGGTAAAGGATGGCAATATCCTGGTAGCCGTACCGCTTAGATTGCACCAGGGTGTCAATTTCCCAGCAGACCTGGGCGGCCTCATCCCACTCATTGGCCGCTTCGAAGAGGTCGATTTTCTTTCCTTTGCCTTTGTCGCTCCAGAGATTTTTCCCCAGGCGGTTGAGATTGTTGGCCACCACGCTGTTCGCAGCTTCCAGGATGATCTGGGTGGAGCGATAGTTCTGCTCCAGGCGCACAATTTTGGCGTCGGGATAGTCCTTCTCGAAGGAAAGGATGTTCTGGATATCCGCGCCCCGCCAGCGGTAGATGCTCTGATCCTCATCGCCCACCACGCAGATATGGCCATGCGCCCGGGAGAGATTGCGGATAAAATAGTATTGTGCTTTGTTGGTGTCCTGGTATTCATCCACCAAAATGTAGCGGAACCGTTTCTGGTAACGGCTCAGCACTTCCGGCGAGCGGGTAAATATCTCCAGCGGTTTCAGGAGCAGGTCGTCAAAATCCAGGGCGTTGTTTTTGCGAAGCCGTTTCTGGTACTCGGTGTAGACTTCGTAGAGAATTTTTTCGGCGTGTTGCACGGCGGTTTTGGCAAAATCCTCCGGAGAAACCATCTTGTTTTTTTTATCGCTGATCAGGTATTGTGCGCGTTTGGGCGTCAGCACCTTGGAATCGACCTGCATCGTTTCGCAGATTTGCTGTAGCAGGCGCACCTGGTCGGTGACGTCATAAATAGTGAAATTGGAATCGTATCCCAGGTGATG
>JAJRYW010000432.1 GCA_024275555.1 Calditrichota bacterium
AAAGGTTCTGTGTATGAAACTGTGGCCAGGCGTGAATTTTTCCCCAAACGAGAACTTTCGAATAGGAAATCACCAAGAATTTCGAAAACAGCCCCCAAAATGAGCGAACGGTAAGATCAAAGATCAAAGATCAAAGATCAAAGATTAAAGATTAAAGATTAAAGATTAAAGGTAAACGATGAGTATGCAGGGCGGGTTGGACATTATTTCGTAATTCACAATTCACAATTCACAATTCACAATTCATCCCCCTCTCCGGAAAAATCTTCAATAATCACTCCCATTTCTTTTCTACGGTATTATATTTGACGGATAAAATTATTTGGCACAATGCAATTTCCATTTATCCAAACCCGATATGATCACATCAAGTATTGATTCCCACATAATAAAGGAGATTACCGGATGAATTCTACCCGTCTATTGAGACAAATACGCCAGCTAACCATTCTTTTACTGACTGCGGCGCTGTTTACCGCATCGGTGTTACAGGCCCAGTCTTCCCGGGCCGAAACGGTTGAGCGGCTAAAAAAACATGTCGAATATTTGGCTTCCGATGAAATGGAGGGGCGCGCCCCGGGAAGCGAGGGCAATCAGAAAGCGGCCAACTTTCTGGCCAATCTGTTCAAGGAGTACGGTTTAAAACCCCTGGGCGATGATTACTTCCAGGAGTTTACCGTGACGACCAAAGTGCAGCTTGCCGAGGGAAATTCCGCCGTTCTTCGTCACAATGGCGAGGAATACAACTGGGAGACCGGGGTGCAATACATCCCCCTGGCTTTTTCCGAAAGCGCCTCAGCCAAGGGGGAACTGATCTTTGCCGGTTACGGCATCTCCGCTGCGGATGAAGGATATGACGATTACCAGGATTTGGATGTAAAGGATAAATTTGTGATTGTCTTCCGGGGCAGCCCGGACTCGGACAATCCCCACGGCAAGCTGGCCAACTTTGCTCCGCTGCACCATAAAGTTCGCACCGCCAAAGAGAAAGGCGCTGTCGGGATCATTTACGTCAGCCCATCGGATATGAAGGACGAGTTGCTCAAATTAGCTATGCCGCGCGGCGGAAAGAACGCCGGGATTGTGGCTGTCCATGCCAAACGGGAGGCTGTCGAGAAGCTCCTGCCGGAAGGTCGCACTTTAAGCGACATCGAGGCAGAAATCAAGAAAGAGATGAAGCCGGTTTGCTTTGCCCTGCCCGGCTGGCAGGCGGAGATCAGTGTGACGCTGGAGTTCGTGGAAGCGGCGACCTGGAATGTGATCGGCTATACGCCCGGCACGGACCCGGCGCTGGCAGACCAGTATATCATTGTCGGCGCTCATTATGATCACCTGGGATGGGGCGGGGCCAACTCCCGCTATGAGGGCAGCGATCCCAAAATTCACTACGGCGCCGATGACAACGCCTCCGGCACAGCAGCCATGCTGGAAACCGCCCGGCGGATCGCCGCTGCTCCGTTGCCGCGCCCGGTCATCTTTATGGGGTTTAGCGCGGAAGAGATGGGCGCCATCGGATCAAATTATTATTGCAAAAATCCCCTGGTTCCCCTGGAAGAGACGGTGCTGATGTACAATATGGACATGGTCGGCCGGATGGAGGACAACAAACTGAATGTAACCGGCGTCGGCACTTCTTCCACCTGGGATTCCCTGGTAGACTCCCTGGGCGCCGCTTTTGAACTGAAAATATCCAAAACCGCCGACGGCCTGGGGCCCAGCGATCACGCCTCGTTTTACACCCAAAATATTCCCGTGCTTAACCTGTTTACCGGTTTGCATGATGATTACCACAAACCCTCGGACACGGTAGATAAGATCAATTTTGGGGGTATGGCTACCATTGTGGATTTTGCCGAAGCAACTCTGCGCACTATCGGCGATTATGCGGAGCGCCCGGATTTTGTGAAAGTGAAAACCTCCGAGCGGCAAGGCCAGCGGATGAGCTTCCGGGTCGCCGTGGGCACTATTCCCGATTACAGCGATCACCCCAAAGGCATGCGCATTACCGGCGTGAAAGAAGGCAGTCCGGCGGAAAAAGCCGGGTTGCAGGGCGGCGATGTGATCATCCGGTTTGGCGAGGTGGAAGTTGCTAATATTTATGACTACACCTATGCGCTGGGAAAATACAAGCCGGGTGATGTGGTTGACGTGGTGGTGCTGCGCGGCGAAAATGAAGATCAGCAGGTGACGCTGAAAGTGCACCTGGAGGCGCGAAATTGAAGACGGGCAGGTCTCGTCAATGACGAAGCGGAGCTTCTAACTGAAAAGGCCGTTCCAGGCAGGAGCCTGGAACGGCAATAACATTTGTCGATAAAACGGCTGTGTGTCAGGCCCGATACAGATTTTATTTTTCTTTCCTCTATTTTTACCGGGTAGCTCAATGTCTAAAGTTGAAACCATGAATCGACGCATCCGCCAACTTGACCGGCAATTGGTCGGGGTGAGTACTCCCTCGGTGGAACGGGTAGACCTGCTCAACGCCCTGGCCTGGGAGCTTTGGAGCACCGACTCCGACCGGGCTGCCCAACTTACCCTGGAAGCAGAGCAAAAAATCCTTTGACGGGATTAACCGGATCACTAAGATGATTCGTCCTGTTTTTTAGGTATTTATCCGGTATATCCTGTTCATCCCGTCAAATTACTTTTAGCAACGTACTTAGAAGTGCAGTGTTTTACCGGAGGCGGTGCTGCCGGGGCGCCGCCCGGCAGGACAAGCGATCCGGCGTGAGAAATATTCTATTTCTCCAGCCAACTGAGCGGATAACCGGGATCATCCACTAACAAGGCATCCTGGGCAATGATGAGCGGCTTGAAGGTGTCAATCATTACCGCGTATTCATCGGTTGCTTTTTTGCCGATGGAGCCTTCGTATTTGCCGGGCTGCGGACCATGCGCCAATCCGTAGGGATGGATGGTAATCGATCCTTCGCTGACGCCGGTGCGGCTCATAAAATCGCCCTCGACATAGTAAAGCACCTCGTCGCTGTCTACATTGTGATGATTATAGGGCGCCGGGATGGCCTGCTCATGGTAATCAAACAAACGGGGACAAAAGGAGCAAATCACATAACCGGGCGCCTGGAAGGTCTGGTGGATGGGCGGGGGCAGGTGGATTTTCCCGGTGATGGGCATAAAGTCACGGATATTAAAAATCCAGGGATAGTAATAGCCGTCCCACCCGACCACATCAAAAGGATGCTGGGCAAAGAAGTATTCCTGCAAGCCGTCGGCTGTGCGCAGCAGCCAGCGAAATTTCCCCTCCTGGTCCACCGGCTCGGTAAACTCCGGGGTGCGGAAATCCCGCTCGCAGAAGGGCGCGTGTTCCAGCAGTTGTCCATATTCATTGCGATAGTGATTGGGCGTTTCCACCGGCCCGGCCGATTCGATGATCAGCAGGCGATTGTCTTCGCCGGTTAACTCAAGTTTGAAGAGGATTCCCCGTGGAACGACGATGTAGTCGCCCGGGCCGAAGGGCAGTTTGCCGAAGTAGCTGGTCAGCGTCCCCTCGCCGCGATGCACAAAGATGACCTCATCAAACATCCCGTTGCGGTAGAAAAAATCGGCCGGTTCATTGGGGCGCGCCACATAGAGGGCCACATCGCTGTTGAAGGCAATGGCCCGGCGACCGGAGACAAAGTTGCCCCCGGCGGGATAGTTAAAGGTCTCTAAATGGCGATGCCGGTGGATACGGTCCTCCGCCGCTTTTAGCTCCAAACCGCTGAATTTGCCGACCGCGGCAATCCGCGTGGGAGGGCGAAGGTGATACAGGTTGGAATACACATCCGAAAACCCTTCCCGGCTGATGTTCTCTTCGTGATAGAGCGCTCCCTCCGGGCTACGGTGCTGAATGTGCCGCTTGGGGGGCACATTCCCCTGGCATACATAAAATGGCATATATCCTCCTTAATATTTTTTTGTTACTATTCAGCTATATATTTTTTGACAGGATGAACCG
>JAJRYW010000433.1 GCA_024275555.1 Calditrichota bacterium
ATCGGTTCGGGAGTTTACCTGCAAAATGCCGCAAGGGAAATTGAAGGTGCGAGGCGCCTTCAAAACCGCAGTATTCGCCTTTAGCACTGCTGCAGCGGTCAACTTTGGACGAATCTACCGCTATCTCAGGGAAAATCCCGACATGATGGAAAAATGGCTTTCTTCGGTTCTACTTTATGTCAAAGAACAATGCCAATTTCGTTTTATAGAGTTCTCAGATAAGTTCAATGTGTTTCCATATCGTTATTTTACCCAAAACACCTTCAAGGTGGCTTATTTTAGCGAGTATCCAAAAATGACTTTTTAGAGCGGACTCAACTTTCCCAACAATACATGGACTCATTTTATAGTAATAATTTCATCTTTTCGGAAACAAATTCACGTCTCAATAAATACTGTCTGTTTGAGGCATTCCGAGCCGGTTAGCGCTTCCCTGAGAGTGTATCCGGCCACACTCCCCCGGGTGTATTGCCGAAAAAACGACCTTCACCGGCAATACCGAGCGGAAATCTCCCTTGCCCGGGATGATTTGATTTGCTAAACTTCACCACTCGCTTCCAATTAACCATGTTTTGATGCAGGGGCAAGGATGAAATTCTTTTTACCGCGAACCTGGCTGATTCTTCTTTTGTGCACATCCGCATGTTCCGACAAGTTTGCCGGTTATAATTATGACGCCGATCGTTTTGCTATTTCGGCCCGATATTCCGGGCGGATTACCAACATGTTCACCGGCGATGCGGTTCCGCTGGCGGCTGTCGCCCTGGGTACCCAGGCGGCCCTGAGCGACGAAAACGGGTATTACGTGCTCAATTACATTCTGAGCGAGGACGACCGGCAGGGCGCTCGTGTGCCGTTCTCCGTTACGGCCGAAAACTATTTTCCCCGCAACGAGGTTGTCTCGGTCTTTCCCCGGGATGATGTAGTGCGCGATATCCAATTGGAATACGCCGCCCCGATCATCCGGGAACTCTCTTTGTACGTCATGCAATTTTGCCAGGTGCTGGTGCTCGATTACCAGGGCGTCGGCAATATCCGGCAGGTGCTGGGACATTTCAGTTATGTCAACGACCAAAACGAGGTGATGAGCGAGATTACTTTACCGCTGACCTTCCGGGGGGTCTTCGGAGAAAACATCGCCGGGTACCAGGTCTATGTGCCCCGCATCTCCGGCGATGATGCGCTCAGCCCATCATTCCGGATTGAAGTGGAGGATTTTGACGGCTTCCGCGACAGCGAATCGCACTTCAACGATCCCCGCAATCCCGACCCGGCTTTATTTGATCCGGACCTGTGATTTTTCAGCGCAGATGATCACGCTGCGGAACAACACCCCGCTTCTGCGATGCCGGTCATAATGAAAGAACCCATCCCGTGCGGGATGGGTTCTTGTCGGAGGAGATGGTAGTGGGTAGAGGAGAATTAGAAGCAAAGACAGGAAAATCTCACGATTTCCCCGCCCTCGCTTTAGACCATCAACCTTTGGTCATGATCACTAAATATTTCATCTTCCAAAATTCTTGCGGATTGACGATTTCCAGGCGAGCCTGGCCGTCTTCCTGCTCCACCAATTGGAAAGAACTCATACTGTGCGGAGAGATCAAACGCACATCACCAATCTCGGTGCCAATCTGGATGGCGTTGGTGGTCAAAATATCGGTGGAGATAAAATCTTCATTGCTGAAATTTGCGGCCAGTTTTTTCGATTTACGTAAGCCCAAAAAACCGCCCTCTTCAATCACAATACCTTTTTTCTTAAGCTCGGATTCCGGCGCAATAATATAGTACGCCGTGTGCAATTTCTGTAATTCTTCAGTCTGCTGAGCGATGATCTCTTCCTTATCCTGTATCTGGGTCTCCGCCCGGGCCACTTTTACACTTAATTCTTCCACCTGGGCCCGCAGTTCGTTAATCTGACGTTCTTTTTCTTCCACGGTGCGGGTAAGTTGTTCGACGGTCTCCTGCAGGGCGTCCACCTGCACCCCCAGGGCGTAATTACGGCTCTTGAGCGCCTTCAGCTTCTTCTTGCTTTTCTTCAGATACACGTCAATGCTGTTGATGCCGGCCAGCATACGCTGCTTCATGGTGGCGTTTTCCTGGTTCTCGATATCACGGGCCAGTTCCAGCACAAATCCTTCCCGCTTGCGGATCGTTTCCAGATTCCCGAACACCTCGTTGATCGTGGATGTATATTCGGAAATGTATTGATCCTTGAGCGCCGATTCTTCCTGGAGCAGTTTATATTCCGTTTCCAACTGGGTCTTCTGCTCTTCCAACAGGGAAAGCTTTTGGCGATCCGTGCAACCGGCCAGAAGAACCAACAGCAACAGGATGGCGGTGAACTTTTTCATTAAATAATCCTCCATACCAAAAAAAATTTTAACACGCTTTGATAAACTTCTTTCATTTTCATCTCTTTGCATACAGACAGGCAAAGCCCATACCAAAGGAAAAAACTTTCAGCAGCAACTCTCTGTAATGCTTGCTGCCAATAGAGTTTGAGGGAATCAGCGCGGTATGGAATAGAAACCCATTTGCGGCAACAAACAGCTTGCCGGGAATCATCCAGGCGGAGACTGTACAATATTTTTACAAGATAAATCGGGAAATTCGACGGGTAACCAAGCGCCCACACTTCCCCGGCGTAGGCCCGCAACATTCATCAAGCCGAGCCGTACTGAGAACCTCCCTCGGAACTGACAGCATTTCCCGGCCTTCCCGCTTTTAAATGTCCGCCCTAACCTGTATATTGGATTAAGAACTCATGTTATGCAATTTTGCCGTAGAGACGCAGCGATTCTTAAAAAGTGAGTTGAAAAACTTGAATTCCATTTGACAATTTAAAGACAATAAAAATATTTAGTTAGACAGAGCTCAATATTTAATCGTCTCTCCGGGTTCTCTATGGCTTAGCGGCAAAAAACTGGTAAGCGCATAACATCAATTAAGAATAAGAATTTTCCCTCCCGGAGAACACTATAGACCCGTGAATTAGTATAAAAATGAAATTGTTTAAATATGATGAACGAGTTTCCCATGAAATTCCCCCACCCCGGCCTGCCCGAAATCGGGGAGGGAGGCCGGTTTCCCCCCGATTTCGGGCTTCGTCGTGAGCTCAGCCGAACGGGGGATTAAGGGGGGACATTACGATTGCATGAAGGCAGCTACACAAATACGTTTCATTTTTTCGGAAACTAATTCACGTCTCATTAGCTTAACTCAGGAGGCTGTTAAGATGTCCCAAGTTGTCTATGTATCCCAGGTAAAAATTGAGCGGGAAAAGGGGCCGTTGCGATTTGCCTATCTTCCCGCAGAGTCCCGGCCGACCGCCTTTGGAGTTCACGGGGCGATTGCCGAGCACTATGGAGTCGGCCCGGAGGTGAGCGAGCCCCACGCGACCACCATCGACTACGTGATTGCCGCCGCGGGGGGCTGACTGACCGGCACTTTTGGAGGCGCGCTGGAAGCGCGTAAGATTGACGCCGGTCATAAAAAATTAACCTCGGAAGTGCGCGGGGAAGTGGAATTGGAGGATAAGGTGCTGGTAATAAAACGGATTCACGTCCTCTACCACATCAAAGCGCCGCAGGAAGCCCGGAAAACCATTGAGCGGGTGCACCAAATACATGCCCGGTTTTGCCCGGTGTATCGCTCGCTATATAAATCGATTGATATTACCACCGAATATCGCTTAAAGGATGTTTGAAAGTTGCCGCTAAAATCCCCCGGCACAAAGAACCGCCGGGATACCACTGAAAAAAAGAGAAATTTTTGATGAAATTCGGTGTCTTTCCCCAGCCCCAACGCGGCGCCGCGTTGGGACGGGACAAGTGCAAAAATCTGCGCCGGTCTGTCTCCAAAACAAGAAGTGTGCGGCGCTCAAAAACCGGGGGTAAGAAGACAGGGTTTTAATAGAACTTATTACCTTTTAAAGAACTGTAATTATTAACTTTAAAAAACCACTGTCATTTTCCCAACGGGATGGCGTTGCCACGAACTCCAGGGACGGAGAGAGAAATCTGTGTGTATTCGACATTAAATTTGCTGAAATAATTGTA
>JAJRYW010000434.1 GCA_024275555.1 Calditrichota bacterium
CAACTTTTTTTAGGTACAGGCTTAGGTATTAGTTTAGGAAAGATGCATTAATATGCTTGGAACCCGTCCGTAGAAAAACCGAATAATTCACTAATCGCGTAAGCCCTTATTTCAACAATAGTCTGACAACTTTAAAAGCCAGCTGCTTTTTTCAACTAAAATTGCGAGGAATACATTGAAATTGCATCTATTTACTTTAGTCATGGTTTTCTGTATAATTTCGTTTTCGTTATCTGCTCAAAATTTTTTTACGGCAATGAACTTTCTCGGATTGCCTGTTGATCCAGCAGCTATTGGACGTGGAGAAACCGGAACTGCTTTCACAACGGGGCCTCAGTCTCTTACATTGAACCCCGCCCACGTCAATAAGCTAAAAAACTGGGAAGTTTTTTATAACAGGCAAAATTTTAAAACGAATACTTCTGCTGAAAATTTTAGCTACTTTTTGGGCGGTACATCTTATCGCTTAGATGAGAGAAATATTCTAGCCATCTATTGGAGACAGTTCGGTTTTGGAGAGCATTTTCCTGTTGAAGACCAAAACGATATGTCGATAGGTCTGGTATTGGGCAGAAGAGTTAGCAAGAACTTAGTAACTGGTATAACCATTAAATATTTAAGGAGTTCCATAGCTTTTGTCGAGAACAGGACACTTTCTGCCAATAGCTGGGCCATTGATCTGGGCATAAACCGAACAAACCTCTTTCCTTCTTTAACGGTTACACCTGTTAATGAGACCGGACTGGCATTCATCAAATCAATCCGAGAACCAGTCACCTCACAAGGCGTGAATATAGGTATAGCGCTGTTGAACGCAGGACCAAACATTACCTACATAGACGGGAACCAGGCAAATCCCATCCCCCAGAGATTGAGAATCGGCCTTGCTTACCAGGCAGTTTCCTCGGACATATTCGGCTTACAAGCACTGTTCGATTTTGAAAAAGAACTGGTTCACTGGAATGAGGAAAATTCCCAAGCCGATTCCTACTATAAGGCCTGGTTCACCGGATGGAAGGGCAATACCTTTAAAGAGGCCATTTACCACTTCGGAATCGAAATGCAGTTAATCTCTATCTTGAAATTACGGTATGGGTATCGTTACGAACCATTCCAGCAGTTTTTAGAGAAAGGCGTCTCCACCTTGGGATTTAGTGTGGAGACCCAATATGCTTCCCTGCACTACGGCAAGTGGATCGACAAAGATAATATTTCCGCATTAAACAGGGGTTCTTACGTTCTTGGGATATCAATTAGCCCTCTCCAATTTTAACCCTCTTGCGGGCTCTTTATCAACATTCCGGCCAATCCGGGATTGTTGTTTTACTTACTGATGTTACGCGCTACTCTTGTTCTTCGCTTCAATGCACCTTAGCTTGAAATTACTGTAAGCGGTTGGGTGATGAGCACTCCCTGGCCAACGAGCTTTATTTTCCAAACCGCAATGAACGCAATGAACACGCGACGTTCGCAACATATGCGTACATGAATTCACAGCGTTCGTGGCGTTGTCTTTGCGAACGTTGCGGTCAAGAATACCCGCATCGTACCAATCTCATCAACATGAATACCGGGACTCATCGCGTAACATCAGTTACTTAGATCAAAGCCACTTCCTTTCTCAGCTAAGGAGCTGAGTCTCTTGACGGGTCTTTATCACCCTCCAAAAATTTTCTTTCCCGATTGTCGAATTGGGTGGGAAGGCTTACATTTATACGCATCTCTCGCAGTTAATTTCGAATTCAGGATGATCCTTTAAACTTGCAAGTGAGTATTGACCCGCTTATGTCGCCTCCGATTACCGTTGATGTCTTAGTTGTTGGTTCCGGGCCTGCCGGAGCGACCACGGCACGATTTGCCGCACAGGGCGGGCTGGATGTGTTACTGGTGGATAAAAAGCAAGAGTTGGGAGCGCCCATTCAATGCTCCGGGGCCGTCAGCGCCCACGCCTTGATGGATGTGGGCGTCGAAGCGCATCCGGAATTTGTGGTTGAACCCATCTACGGCTTTAAAGTGTACGATAGCGACGGCGCTTCCACCGTGTTGGATTACCGGGAACTAAAACCCGATGCTTATGCGGATAACCCCCTCGGCTATATCGTGGATCGCCGCCGGTTTGACCGCTACCTGACCACCTTGGTGGAGCGGAGCGGGGCGGAGGTTCTGCTGAAGACCGAAGCGCAGGCAATGGAGCGGATTGACGACCGGCGTATCCGGGTGCAGTTGCAGCATTTCGGAGCGCCGTTGACGGTGCACGCCCGGGTGCTGGTCGGGGCCGACGGGCTGCAATCGCAAGTGGGCAAGTGGGCCGGGCTGCGCACCCACATTAAACTAAGCGAATTGGCTTCCTGCCTGCAATACGTGATGGATGGCGTGCAGACCGAAGGGCTGCTGGAACTCATCACCGGGCGCCGATGGGCCCCGGGCGGCTATGCCTGGGTGTTCCCCAAAAGCAGCGGCTATGCCGAGGTGGGTCTGGGGATTATCCGCACCATGACCGATCACGATGCACGCTGGCATCTGGATCATTTTCTGAAGCGCTCCTTCCTGGCGGAACGCTTCCGTCTCGGGAAAATCATCGAGATTCAGGGTGGGGGAGTGCCCCTGGCCGCGCCGCTGACCCAGCAAACCGCCGACCATGTGCTGCTGGTTGGCGACGCCGCCCGGCATGTCAATCCCATTACCGGCGGGGGCATTCACACGGCTCTTCGCTGCGGGAAAATCGCCGGTGACTTTTTAGCGAATTTTTTGCGCTCCGGGGCGATTCCCAGTAATGCAAACTTGCAGGAATTCCAACGGCGCTGGGAGGTCTCGCTGGGACGCTCCATGTGGAAACTTTATCGCAGCAAACGGGCCGTATTCCGGATTAAGGAGTTTGCCGCGCAGGACCGGCAATTGTACCGGACCCTGGCCGATTATTTTGGCCAGGATTCGGAGTATCGCAAAATATGAATCGGCAAAGGGTAAAAAAAGACGGGGTAATCTCGTTTCGAATTGACTGGCAAGCCTGCATCCGCTGCGGCGCCTGTGTGGCAGTGTGTCCCCTTCAGGCCGGATTCATCACGCCTTTCGATACGATTGCCGTAGAACGGCCCTGCGGGGTGGCCTGCCTGGCCTGTGAGAATATCTGCCCGGTCAGCGCTATCCGGCATTACCCGGCCGCGGATGAGGAAATCGCTGCACACGGCGTCGCTACCGAAATCCCTGGGGGCCTTTGAGATGATATTCATGATCGCCCTAAAGTCGCGAAGACCGGAAAGAATGAAAAAACAGGTAGGTTGGCAAACTCAAATGCGAACTTAGTCTTTCTGTAACTACTCAGGTTGTTCTACCGCAATGAACGCAAAGAAAACGCGCCAACGGCGCCCCGTTGGGGCAGCGTTCGCAACGAACAGGTATTTATCTCTTACACATTGCGGCCGTCGCGCATCCGCTGCGATCATTGCGGTAAAAAACTATTTTAATCACAAAAGCAGATTTGTGCAGGAACACCTTCTTAATCTAGGTCTTGAATAGTAGCTACCTGAATAGTTACATCTTTCTTAATCCCGTGTTATCCCGTAAAACCCGTCAAAAAGAAAATTAGTTAAAGGATTATGATTCGATATATAAAAAGCACCCTTACGCCGGAAGCCTATCACGGCCATAACAAGAAAGCTCCCTTTTTTGAGGGATGGTATTTCAAATTGGTTCCGCCGGGCGGCGCGCCTGCTACAGCGATCATCCCCGGGATTTTTAAAGCAGCTTCCCCGGAATCCAGCCAGGCCTTTATCCAGGCGCTGACCGACCGGGACCGGGAATGCCGTTACATTCCTTTTCCACCGGAGCAATTCCGGGCCCGGGCCGATTGCCTCGATGTACAAATCGGCGCAAACCGCTTTACGAATAAAGCCATCACCCTGAATGTGCAAGATGAACAGACCTTCATCCGGGGAACGGTTGAGTTTGAGCAAATAACTTCCTGGCCGGTTCGGCTTCACTCGCCCGGAATTATGGGATGGTATGCCTGGGCGCCCTTTATGCAATGCTATCATGGGGTGGTTAGCCTGGATCACCGCTTAAAGGGCCGGCTCCGAATAGATGGAGAAACGGTGGATTTTAGCGGCGGGCGCGGCTATATCGAAAAAGATTGGGGACGAGCCTTTCCGGAATCCTGGGTGTGGGTGCAAAGTAATCACTTCCCGGAGGCTGGGATAAGCCTGACCGCCTCCCTGGCAATTATTCCCTGGATACGGGGCGCTTTTCCGGGATTTATTATCGGCGTGCTGCATCAAGAACGGCTCTACCGCTTTGCGACCTACACAGGGGCGAAGATCGAGCAACTGGAATTGAGCGAACAGCACCTGGATTGGGTGGTTGCGGATAAGCGTCACCGGTTGTCTTTGCGCATCCATCGCGGCGGTCCTACCGGCCTGCTTCGGGGCCCTGCCAGCGACGGCATGACCCGCCGAATTGAAGAAAGCTTAGCCGGGAAGGTCGAGCTGCGATTATGCCGGATTGATCGCCGGGGCGAATCATTAATTATTGACGGAACCGGGAAATATGCCGGGATGGAGATGGCGGGGGATTTGCCCAAATTGATCGGCATATGGAAAGCACAGGTGAACAGCCGAAAATCTTAACTCTGCAAGTGCAGGATAACAAAGATGCGATTGGTACAGCATAAAAAGGACGCCTGGTGGTCTAACCGTTTTTTATCCGTTTTTTATGATAACTATGTCAATCCCTTTTTCTGGACCCGGGAGATGCGCAATGAAGCCCTGAAGCTTGCCCAATTTGATCGGCATGATCTACGCACTATCGATGTCGGGGCCGGCGTCGGCTTCACCACCCAGGGGATTGTCGAATTAGTGAAGCCGGAATTGGTTACCTGCGTAGATCAAAGTCCCCACCAGATGGCCCGGGCCCGCCGCAAGCCGGATTTGCAGGGCTGCGATTTTTTACTGGGCGACGCGGAAGACATCCCCTTTGCCAACGACTATTTCGACCGCTACGTATCGGCCGGCAGCATTGAGTACTGGCCGGAACCGCAGCGGGGCGTTGCCGAGGCCTACCGGGTGCTTAAGCCGGGCGGGATCGCTTTAATTATCGGACCGCTGCGGCCGCAAAATTTCCCGGGGCGGTTCCTGGCCGATCTATGGATGCTCTTTCCGGAAGAACAGCAATACCTGGAATGGTTCCGCAAGGCCGGTTTCGAAGATATTCGCACCGCCTATGTGGCGCCTCACTGGGTGGTAACGGAGAAATACGGTATTGCCATCGCAGGACGGAAACCTCAACCGGGGGCGTCGCCGTTAAAATTAGGAGAGAAGAAGCTGGAAAGCCTGGAAAAGCCGCTTCCCCCCGGGCGGAAATTGCTGCTGGCCGTAAACCTGCTGATTGGCAGCCTGGCCGGATTCTTTTTCATTCCCATGGCGTTGCTGGCTCATTTTCTCTCCCCGCTGCG
>JAJRYW010000435.1 GCA_024275555.1 Calditrichota bacterium
ATCAAGAAGTTTTACCTGGACCGGGTCAAGCGCGGCCCCATCCCCGATCCGCATCCCAACAGCTTTCATGAGTCCGAGTTTGATGTGGTCTTCACCAAATCCACTTTCTGCAGCGCCTGCCACGATGTGCTCTCTCCCGACGGCACTTTAATGCTGGAAGAGACTTCCACGGAATGGGACAACAGCCCCTACCAGGCGATGGGGCTGGAGTGCCAGGGATGCCATATGCCTACCTACAGCGGCCAGGCAGCCGTGGGCGGCCCCTGGCGGGATAATTTGCACCGGCACCGTTTTGTCGGGGTAGACTACCCGCTGATTGATTTCCCGGGTCGTCAGGAAACCATCGAAGCGGTGCGGGAACTGCTGGAAAACGCCGTTTCTTTTTCCCTGGAGGCGCCGGAGCAGGTCAGCCCCGGGGAAAGCTTTGCCGTGCGGGTGCGGGTAAGCAACGACCAAACCGGCCACGATATTCCCACCGGAACTATCTTTGAGCGGCAGATGTGGATCGAACTGATTGTGGAAGACGCCCGGGGGCAAATTGTCCTGGCCAGCGGCCTGCTGGATAGCCTGGGCGATTTGCGGAATCAGCACAGCGAAGAAGTGGGCAACGGGACCGTGGAAGAAGACACCTTGTTGGCGCTCTTCAACGGGATTCCCTTCGACGCCAACGGCGACGAGACGCTCTTTTTCTGGAGAGCGGCTTCGATACAGCGCAACACCATTGCACCCTTCCAGATCCGGCTGGTGGACTATCCCCTCCGGGCCCCGGCCAGCGCCGCCACATTAACGGTAACGGCCCGCTTGCGTTTCCGCTCTTTCCCCCCCTACTTGTTCCGCGCCCTGGGGAAAGATGATTTGATTCCCAGCCTGATTATTTTCGAGATGGAAAATGCCCGGGCAACTATTACGGTCAGCAATTAAAAGGAGAGTTTCGTTGAAATACAATGCTTCCCCCCGCCCAGAACAGGCCACAGCCCCAAAGCGTCCCCTGCGGTCGTTAAATATACGTCCCGGTATTTCCCGGAAAGTTGTCCCGCTTATCCTGGTACTTGCTATACTTCTTTCTGCTAATCTGGCCGCCCAGTCCTGGGATTTCCAGCGGCAGATAGACCCCTTTCTCATTGTCGATGAAAACGGGCAGACCTTTGCCTTGCCGCTTACCGGGGGGATGAGCCGCCCCGTGCATCAATTTGTGGATATCGATGACGACGGCGATTTTGACCTCTTTGTGCAGGACCGGGCCAGCCTGCTGACCTTTTTCCGCAACATCGGTTCGACGACGACCTGCCAATTCGAATGGGTCACCGATCAATACCAGAATTTAGTGGTGGGAGAATGGTTTAAGTTTGCCGATATCGATAGCGACGGCGACTACGATTTTATGGCCGAGAACTTTCCCGGCGCGATCCGCTATTATCGCAATATCGGTGCGCCGGGGGCGGCGGATTTTGTGATAGCGACCGATTCTTTACGCGACGAGGCCGGAAACTTCATCAGCGTCGATCCGCTTAGTATCCCGGAATGGGCCGACATTGATTGCGACAACGACCTGGACCTCTTCCTGGGGCGGCTTACCGGGGAGATTACACTCTACCGCCTTACCGGTTTGGATGGCGCGGGTTTGCCCCGCTATCAATTTGTCTCCGACCGCTGGGAGGATATTGTGATTCTCACCGGCGGAAAGCGCTCGCCAAAGGAGGAGGAGAACCGGCACGGGGCCAACTCCCTCACTTTTGTTGATCTTGACGGCGATACCGACAACGACCTGATCTGGGGAGATTTTTTTGCCCTGAGCATGATTCACATGGTGAACAACGGCAACTGCCAGACGGCCGATTTCGATCCCAATAATATTATTCAGGAGTATCCTCCCAATAACCCCATTCTCACCGGCGGCTACAATGTTCCCCGTTTTGCCGATATTGACGGGGACAGCGACCTGGATATGTTTGTCGGGGTGCTGGGAGGCCAGGGCTCTTTTCTCGCCGATTTGGCCGACAATTTTTATTATTATCGCAACGAGGGGTCCCCCACCGCTCCCAATTTTGTTCTGCAAACCCGCCAGTTCGTTTCCAGTATCGATATTGGCCGCAACACCCAGGCGGCCCTGGTGGATATCGACGGCGACCTGGATTTGGACCTCTTTCTTGCCAACGAGGAAGACCTCTCCGCCCCGGACCGTTCCAACAGCCGGATATATTTTTTCGAGAACCAGGGCAGCCCGACTCAACCGGAATTCCATTTGATCACCCGCAACTATCTCGAGTACGATAAACGATTTGACCTGAACTACTCCCCGGCGTTTGCGGATATCGACGGGGACCAGGACTTGGACCTGATCCTGGGGAAGTGGAACGGCAAATTTACTTTTTACCGGAACGACGGCAGTGCTCAGCAGCCCCAGTTTACCCGTATCGATGAAAACTACTTCGGGTTGGATGTGGGCAACAACAGCCATCCGGCCCTGGCGGATTTGGACGGGGATAATGATCTGGATATGCTGGTTGGCGAAGCAAACGGCAATCTGAATTTTATCCGCAATGACGGCGCCGTTTCCGTCCCCGATTTTGTGCTGGTTGATCAAAATTACGCCGGGATACAGGTAGAGAGATACAGCGCCCCGATTTTATTTGACATCGATTCGGACGGGGACGTTGACCTGTTCCTGGGCAGCGACACCAGCGGGGTGCTTTTTTACCGGAACACCGGCAACCCCCAATCGCCCCAGTTTACCCTGGAGACGGGATTCCAACTTCCCCTGCACCTGCGCAGCGATCCCTTTTTTGCCGATATCGACAGCGACGGCGATCCCGACTTTTTTGCCGGCGTCTCCGGCGGCGGGATCGTTTTCTATCAAAATAGAGAACTGACCGGCATTGCGGACCGGGACGGAGAGACTCCCGCGTTTCCCGTGGCAATCCGGCTGCTTTCCAACTATCCCAATCCCTTTAACGGAACCACCTTGATTGAGTTTGAACTGGAAACGTCTTCACAACTTTCCCGCTCCGGCTATTCTTTAACCCTTTACAACACCCTTGGCCAACAAGTGCGGCGCTGGAACTTTTCCGGGAATCCGGGTGTGCAGCGCCGGGTGGTGCGCTGGGACGGCCGTGATTCCCAAAACAGGCCCGCTCCCAGCGGCATTTATTTTTATCGGCTTCACCTTCCCGGGATCGCCAGCCAATCGGCCAAAATGCTGCTGGCCCGCTGAGGCGGGAGCAAATACGGGACTATTCTCTCTCCATTGCCGGGCGGCCGAAATCCGACCGTAACTCTAACAAAAATCGGATTATCTGCCGATAATTTCGATGCTGAATCACGGATGACTCAGCATCAAAGTTCCAATAAGGAGAAGGAGCAGAACTTGGCAAGCCAACGGATGACCAGGCCGCGTCCGCTCGATTTTGATTTGAACGAGGCAATCATCACAGAAGTTGAGTCGCGAATTGACCAACTGGAGCAGAAGAGTCTAAAAATCAACAAGTGGATTCCCTTTCTCTCCACCGCTGTGTTATACCTGGGTTCTTCGTTGATGCTGTTCCCCCGCTGGAACTTGTTAAGTTTTGCTTATACCTTTTTGCCCACCCTGGTAACCGGGCTGTTGCTGGGAAAGGCCACTGCCCAAAAAGTAACCGCATACACGATTAAAAAAGGCCTGGGAAATTCCCGGGACTACCGGAATTACCTTCGTTATCAGAAAAGCCTAAGAAGGTACCAAAAGTGGTTTTGGGAATCCCGGCGCAGATTCTGGAAAAACCAGAAAGGGCTGGATTTTGAATTTGAAATCTGCTCCTTGCTTAAACGGGCCGGGCTGAGAGTGCGCCAGCAGGAACTGCAGGACCGGGTGGGCTACCGGATCATTGTCGGGGCCGACACGATGGTCTATGTGGAAAAGGAAAACGGCCGGGTTAGCTCGGAGCGAATTTCCCAGCGCTTTAAGGAATTAAAAAAAACAGGACTGAACCGGGCCATTATCATTTCCAAAAACGGCTTTACCAAAGAAGCGATTCAATCCGTAAAGTTTAAACCGATCAAGTTGTGGGATATCAATCACCTGGTGAGATTGCAGAAGAAAGTGGAAAACTAACCCGCCTGTTGCAGGAATGCATTGCCAATACAACCTGTCCCCCAAAATCAGATCATTTCGCGTCCTTGCGCGTCAAGACAACATCAGCACATGATGGGCAAAAGAGCAAAGATTCCTGATTTATGTTAATCACAAGTTAAACTGAATGTGACCCAGAATGCCGCTGATCGGGCGGATTTTCGCTGAGAAGGTTTGTATATATCCCGGATTTTTGTCGCTGTTAATATCTTTTCCCGGTTTTCTCGCTTTTTACACATTGGAACGAATGGGAAATTTAAGCTTACCGACACTTTTCGTTTTTCGTAACTACACAGGTAGTACGTGGAACAATTGAGATCAGGCCGGTAGCCGCAAGCTGATGATCTTTGAAAAATTAACCGGGGCATATCTGATTACTGGTAGGCGCCCCGATAAAACGGGATGTAAACACAGGCTTTTCCCGACGGGATGCCTTTGGCAAGACTGCGCATAAC
>JAJRYW010000436.1 GCA_024275555.1 Calditrichota bacterium
GCCATAACATGGATTTGGTCTGCATTGAAACGGTATTCTCGGCTGAGATACTCGCCAACATCATGCGAGTGCACATGCACAAGATCGCAATTCTCAAACAATCTCCGGTTGACTTTCTTATGAAACTCAATATCGGGAGCATCGTGAGGAGTGAGGTTATGAACCGTCCAGACAATTCGAACGCCCTTCTTCCTGAGCCTCGCTAAAATGTTAATGAGATACTCGCTCCTTTCCTGCTGAACTTGCGGCTTTGAGGAGAGATAAATACGTTCAGGCCAATTGAGGTGAAACCAGTCGATACGGGGCATATAAGGCGCCAGGGAAAATGAAGGAGGAGTCATCATTATCCGGATATGCTGCGACTCCAGCGCCGTGTAAAGAAGCTTCTGATAGGGGTTTTGTCTGCGCCTGGGATTCGGCCAGGGCAGGAGATTGATGTGCTGATTTAGTTTAGACATATAATCCCGGCCGGCTTTTCAGCGCCGGCAAATTTATTCAAAGGTGAAAACCATTCGCAAAACATAAAGCTAAACCGGCCGGCCGGATAAGCGGCGATTTATAAATTCGATAATCTTTTCCGACCGGCGTTGCCAGGTATATTGAGCAGATGTTAACCGGGAGCCCCGGGCCAGATTACTTGCCCAGTTTCTGTCGCTGAAAATTTTGCGGATTGTTTCCGCAGCCTCATCCAAATCATCCGCTTTAATTAAGGCGGCGTTTCCCGGGTTTAAAACATCCTCCGTATCCGGCAGCGACGGCGCCAGAATCGGCCGGCCGGCAGAGAGGTAGAGAAAGAGTTTTAGAGGTAATACCGTTTTACCATATTGGATCAGCGGTCTTTCCGTAGGCGGGATCAGCAGTACATCCGAGGCGATCAAATACTTTACAAGCTCTTTTGTCTGCACCCAGGGAACAAAGCGGATATTGGTCAAACCGCGCAGCCGGGCGGTTTGCTCAATCCAGTCCTCGGGTTCCTTCTGAGCTTTTCCGATAAAAAGGTAAGTGATTTCCGGGGTTCGCTCCGCCAAATCAATGAGCGCGTCCACTCCCTTTTCTTTGTCCAGCCGACCCGCGTAACAGGCCAACTTGAGCTGGCGCGGCAAGTGCAGTTGATCCCGGGCTGCCTCTTTGCCGCCGTTCCCACTATAGAGGTCCGGATTAAATCCGTTATGGATGGTAGTCACTTTCTCCGGCGCAAATCCGGAGTCTTCCAAGCTTTGTTTGGAAAGCTCCGAGTGAGTAATCACTCCCAGGAAGTTGGGGCGCCCGGAACATCTGGCCAGCAGTTTCCCGAGAAACCGATTGTGTCCCGAATAATTGCGGTAGGTCTCAAAAAGGATTTTCAGCCCCAGCAGCAGGGAGAGCAGCGCCACAAGGGGATGCCGGGTGTAGACAATATCCTGGGCGGTAAATTTGGCCCAAACCGGGGCAATCATACAATGGGAATATTTTTCCAGCCGCAGCCTGGTCAGCGGCAAGCTTACCAACTCCTTGAGGACAAAGGAGTTCTCTACCCCGTAGAATTCGGCGATACGCTGACGACGCATTTCTTTATCCATCCCAAAGGTGCGCCAATCCCGCGGGATCACTAAGGTAATCTTTACCCCGGCGCCGGCTAACGCGGCCACATTGTTGATGACTTGTTCCGAATCTGCTTTCTCAATCGGGTATTGCTGGTCGGAAATGTATGAAATTTTGAAATGCAGCATTGTTAGAAGAGCTTTCTTATCATAACGTGAATTTAACCGTAGATATTATTGCAAGCTAATCATATATGTTTACAGGACTTATAGCACTTCCCTCCTACAGCAGGCAGGCGAACGAAGCGCATGTAGAGAGAAATCCGGGTATACTCGACGCTATAGTTGCTGAAACAATTGTGCCGGAAAGATAACGTTTTCAGTGTTAACAGATTTCTCTCTTCGTTCAAAATGACATGGTTTTTTAAAACTTCACTACCGGACACTTTTTTAACAGCCGCGGATTTACACGCCTCCCCCCTTGGGGGATCAGCACGCCTGCCCCGTCGGGGGATTTTTATGGAGCGGGGCGGAAAATATTGTGCTCTCCATATATTAATATTAATCATTTTTGGTTACTATTCAGCATTTAAGTAATTGCACTTAAATAAACGACAATTCGTACTTGCTGGCTTCGACAAGCTCAGCCAGCAGTCCCAGCCAGGAGGCTGAGCTTGTCGAAGCCGGTAGTGCCTGAAAAAGTGTCGTTTATTCAATACCATTTACTTA
>JAJRYW010000437.1 GCA_024275555.1 Calditrichota bacterium
AATTTACAATTATTTCAGCAAATTTAATGTCGAATACGCACAGATTTCTCTCTCCGTCCCTGGAGTTCGAAATGACAGTGGTTTTTTAAAGTTAATAATTACAGTTCTTTAAAAGGTAATAAGGTCTATTAGAGAAATGTTGCTATTGTTAAGCAATCTTCATGTCATGCTGAGCCTTCGGCGTGAGCTCAGTCGAACGCTTGTCGAAGCATGGAAAATATAGACGTAAAAGTGTCACCCTTCGATAAGCTCAGGGTGACATAGAACAAGTAAATGGTAAACCTTCCTGTGGCAAAACTGCGTAACATCAGTTTATAATTTTTTGCTCTTGTCTTTTGCATGGGTTTTGTGCAGCGAAAGCGTTTTGATTTTCTCTATATTTGAAAAAAGGAACACGATGACTATAAAGCTGGTCAGAATCTCCAGGGAGACTAAAAATTTGGCGCTTAAAGAAACAGGCGTGATATCTCCGTAACCGATAGTGGCAAACGTAACAACACTGAAGTAGACAAACTCAACCAGGGTGCGGGTAATACCGAAATCATGTTCAATCCCCTTGAATGCATTGGGAGCGGAATGAAAAAGACAGGCAAAATCAAGAGCAAAAGAGAGAATAATCAGCGATGCAATCAAGCTGATGGAATATAGTAATTCATAGAAAGTATGGCACGTTTTAATTATTCCCTCAACTCGTTTAAAGGTGTAAATCAACAAGTAGGCAACTTTCAGCACAGCAAACAGCATCAGCAGCGGGATCAGCACCAGGGAATGGATCCGGTGGTCGATCAAAGAAAAGACCGTAAAATAGACCAATGCGCCCCCAATTAAAACCGACAGCTCTCGTATCCTGATCAAACGGGAAAACCGGAAAGACATCGTCTCGGGCAGGTTGCCCGGGTCTGTTAAGTTGTTCAAAATTTTTCCTGTCAGATTTAAGTGGACTTAAGCAAAATTTTATCTCCTGCTGAAGCTGCGGCCCGGTTTAACGGGCGATGTCAATATCCTCAGCAATATCTCCGGCGGAATGTTGCGCCTCGATTTGAATCGTAGAGAAGTAAAAGTTGTATTTCTCTCTTAAAAGCTGCTCCGCTTCTTGTAAAATTTGCTGCGATTTGGACAGATCGTCTACCTGGAGATGGGTGGAAAAGATATTTTTACCGGAAGTCAACACCCAGGCGTGCGGATGACGGCTTCCCGTCACCCCCTCGATGGCTTCCAGGTCCCGGCGGATTTGGTTCACATCGATGTCTTTGGGAACGGTTTCCAGCAGGATGTCAAATGCCGCTTTGATGATTCCCCAGGAGGCGTAGAAGAGCACCAGGCCAAACAACATGCCCAGGATGGGATCGATAGCCATAAAACCGGTAAACTTGATGACCAGCGCGGCAATGATGATAATGATGCTCCCCACGAAGGTCTGCATCACATGCCAGAAAGCCCCCTTCATATTCAGATTGCCTTGCTGCCGCTTATACATCAAACGGATGGCGATAATTTCGGTGATCAATCCGCCGATGGCGGCAACAAACATAGGGCCGGTGGGGATTTCGACTTCATTCTGTAAGCGCATGTAGCCCATATAGAGGACGTATATGGCCATTAAGAGCAGGAAGACCCCGTTTAGCAGGGCGCCGACAATTTCCGCCCGTTTTAAGCCAAAGGTGTTGTGGGCGTCGGCGGCCCGCATGGAAATCCGCCCGGAGACTAAGGCAATCAATATTCCGCCCACTGCCGAGAAGGTATGAAAAGCGTCCGAAATCACCGATATGGAGCCGGAGTAATACCCCAGCCCCAACTCGATCAGGAAATAAATGCCGGTCATCCACCCGGTTATTTTGAGCACTTTGGCGTCCGCCGCCATTCCATGAATGGTATGCGCTTCGCCTTCTCTGCTCTGCTTTTGTTGTTTTATATTTTCCATAGGAATCCTCTTTGGCGCATGTTTGGGAATTATTAATCGAATGATGATCGCAAGTTAGCGCTTTCGCAGAATTATCAAATTTGTTTTTTCGTATTCTTGTCCGGCCGGTTGTTGTTGACATATTTATTTATCATTGATGATGATAATTTTTTTGAAAATATCCGACCACAGGTCTGCGACGTGAATATTGGCGAACCCGGCCTGCTTAAGGTTGCCGATGGTATCCCGGTTGATGTTGGCGCCGTACAAGTATAAGGGAAGGGGATTTAATAAATCCATCAATGGGCCTAAGACTTTTCCGGAACTGCGTACATGCTCCAGCATCACAATTTTACCGCCCGGTTTACAAGCCCGGCGGATTTCTTTTAACCCCTGCACCGGGTAGGGAACCGAGCAGAACACGCAGGAGGTCAGCACACAGTCGAAAGTGTTGTCTTCAAACTCCAGGTGCTGAACATCCATTTCCCGGAAGGTTACATTGGGGTAGTTCTTTTCGAATTTTGCCCGGGCTTTTTCCAGCATCTTCGTACTGAAATCAATAGCCGTCAATTCAATTCCCTTCGGATAAAAGGGGATGTTCTTGCCGGTTCCCACCCCGACTTCCAGCACCTTACCGTATACCTCGCGGGTAATCTCCTCCCGCCATTTAGCCGCGAAGGCCTCCATGGGCTTTTCCATGAGATCGTAGAACACCGAAACCCGGTTGTAGCGTCTTTTGATTTTTTCTGTTCTATCATTCATCGGATGATGCTTGCTGTCCTTTCTTCTTGCCGAGCATCAACCGGCGCAGCAGCCATCCGGCCGCGCCGCCGCCGACGCCGGCGTCGACCGCCGCAAAAAATACCCCGCTCAGGAGAGACATCGGTTCATTGTGAAGGCCCAGAAGCCGGGCCGCCAAAAACGGAAACTGCTGATCAAACATCGCCTGCATTCCATGAAGTCTATCAAATATAAAGTAAAACAGAGCCCAGATTAGCGCCGCGGAAATAGCGGTGATGAACGGCATTTTTTTGTAAGAATTGTCAAGCATAGTTAAAAATTCCCCTGGTTTGTGTTCTGCTTTAAAAGTTCACTTTTGCCCGCAGATAGGCCTGATCGGCAGTCTCCCAGGCGCCGAACAAGGTGGAATTTTTTCCACTCACCACAAACGTTCCCAGCACAATCTCCAGGTTGTCGATGGCCAGGTAAGCGACTTCCGGAAAGAAACCGTAGCCAAGCTGCTCGCCGAGATTTTGCCATTCGGCAATTTCCAGCGCTCCTCCCAGGGCAATGTTGATTTTATCCCGGAATATTTTTTTCTCCAGGCGGGTGAAAAAATAGTCGTGCAACCTTTCCCCGCCCCGTTCGGTAAAAAAGCCGTGCATCCACTGGCTGTTCAGGTACAGACCGCCGGGGAAAGTGTAATCCCCGCCCAGGGTAAATTTAAAGTAGGGCCGGTCGCTTAACTCCACGTTGGTGAAGGTCTGGCTTCCCACCCGCGTGGTGGAGATAACCTTTTCCGGCAGGAACAGGGCGCCTTCTCCCCAGAAACCCGCTCCCCAAAACTCGGCGGCAAAATCTGCACCGACCACCTGTATTCGCGGGAAGGCAAGGCGAAGCTTTCCGGTTAAATCCCCGCCGTTTCGCAAGTTAATATCAACCCCGCGTAATACCGGCAGATCATCATAGCCCCGGAAATAGCTCAACGAATAGTCCCACTTTCCGATACGACTGCTCAGCTTAAAAGCGAACATGCTGTTTTGGGGTTGAGCCGCGGGCAGCGCCAGCGAGTCGCGAAAATTGGCAAGCTGATCGCCTAAAAACAAGGAGGCGGCATTGCGGGGAAGCAACACCGGAACCAGGTTGGGCAGCCAGATTCCGGTGAGGGCAAAATCCCCCAGGTAATAAGTCCCTTTCACCGCCCAGATGGGGATTTTTTCAGCAAAATTGACCAGGTCCGAAAAGTCGTCCGGATTCAGATTGTCGGTAGGATTTAGCTTGTCGGCGGTTCCCCAACTGAACCGCTGTTTACCGATGCGTAAATCCATGTTTTTCAGCAGGAATCCGTAAACCTCAATGTATGCTTCCCACAAGGAGAGCTGCGTCGGGTACTCGCTGTTCAGGTCTTCCAAACCGGAAAGCGAGTTAACCCTCGGCAGATCATAAAAGCGGAGATCGGCGCTGGCAAAAGAATAGAGCCGGTCGCCAAGCGGCGCGGACATCTCCAACCGTAACCGATTGTAGAAATCCGAGGTGGTCAGGCTGTCGCCGCCCACGTTGTAGCGTTTATCCAGTTGCAGGAAGCCGCTAAACCGGGGACTCTGGGCCAGCGCCGGCATAGTTGTCAGCAGAATAATCAGAAACAGCAATCTCATATCACTCAATCTTCGCTTGGCATGGCAACCGGTTTTGTTGCTGGAATATCTTTTCATCGTTCCGGTCTTTTGAGGTTTCGTTCACTGAACAGGCTGCCCGGCAAATTCTGATCAAACTTGATCTCCGAGAGCTCCAGCACCGTGCGGTGTTTGTCTTTGATGTTTTGCATTTCCATGCGTCGGCCGAACCAGTAGCCGTCAATCCGATCAACATTGTCGATGGTCAGGATTTTTTGCCGCTTTCCGGCGGCGTTGTAGTATTCCACTTTCCGCACCACGTAGTTGGAGGTATCCACAAAAACAACCAATCGCCCGTAGGGAACATCTGCGCCGGGAAGCGGGGTCAGTTCCAGTACAAATTGGTTTTCCCGGGTTTCGATCAGTCGGGCCTTGTAGTCTTTACCGTATTCGTTTCGCGACATATCCTCATAACTGAAGTCGGTTCCCATAAAATTTTCATTTTTTATCGAAGAGGCAATACGGCGCACCTTGCGGAAGGCCGGCAGGTAAAGGTATAGCCGGTCTTCCGCCAGCCGCAGAAATCCGACCCCGCGCACATCGGCGGGGGAAAGAAAACGCACCAGCCGCCGGTCGCTCCCTTTTTGGTAAATTTTAACCTCGCGCTCTTTTTGAGAGCCGTCTTTATCAACCAGGGTCATCTTTTCCACGGCGGTCATATCCCGGAAGGCGTTAGCTGTGGAATCCGCCTTTGCCAGGATTGCCCCGCCGTCCTGCGCCGCGACTGTTGCGATGAACAGGTATGGTAAAAGCAATGTCAGCATTATCTTCAATAGCGACGATTTCATGATGAATCTCCTTCATTTTACTTGGAAGATGGCTGTAGCGCCACATCTGCCGTCGCCTCTTCCGATTTCCGTATACCGGAGGCAATGGCTGTTCTGAGAAATTTGGGCTTTAACCATAACAACAACGATGGCAAGATGGTCAGCGTAAAGAGGGCGCTCAGGAGGATGGTGAGCGCCGTTAAACCGCCAAAGCGCCGGATATGCTGACCCCCGGCGGCTAACATCACCACAAATCCCAGTCCCACCGCCAGGGCGTTGATGATGATCGACACCCCGGTGGTGCGGAAGGTGCGTTGCAGCGCCGCCAATTCATTGCCGTCCTTCATCAACTCCTTTTTCAACCGGGAAACGAAGTGGATGTCGGTGTCAATCCCCAACCCGATGGCAATGGAAGCGATCATCGCCGTAAAGGAGTCCAGACCGATGTTCCAGTAGGCCATCACGGCAAAATTCACCAGCACGGTAATGAGAATGGGCGCGACCGACAATAAGCCGCCCAGCGCGGACCGGTGGATCATGGCCAGCAAAATAATAACGAATACCAGGGAGGACAGCAGGCTTTCCACCTGGGTGGGGGTCAGCTCTTCTTCCATGCGCTTCAGCACCGGCGCCAACCCGGTCTGGCTGACTTGCCAACCCGCCTTTCGAATGAGCGCCTCCCCGTTTTCACCTAAGATTTGCCGGGCGACGACAGCATCCAGAACCATTTGCTGCTCGTTCAACGCCCACAGAACCCCGTAAATGTTTCTCTGCAGGGTTCGGTTTTCGGAAAGGGGCTCCGGAAGGATATTATGCACCTGTGTGAGCGCCGGAACAAGGCGCGCTTTACCGAGGGTAAAGCGGATAACCTCAACCAGCGATTCGCTGAGATAAACGAGGTCGTCGCGGTTTACCCCGGGCGCCTGCCGGAGAACAAGCGCTTCAATTTCCGTTGTTTGCGGGATTTGGTTATCGCGCAGGCTGGCGGCAATTGCTTTACTGATTTTCTCTACAACGGCTTCGGGCAGTTCCGCTTCGGCCTGGGGGCTGTTCAGATATGCCGCAACCGCCTTTGTGGCCTGTTGGCGCGCATCGCTATCCAGGCTGCTGTTTAGCCCGCCGGCGACTATTTCCCGTATTTGCGCCCGATCCGCCTTGACGCCGAACCGGCGCAATTCCTCCATCAGGTTTTCCGTTATCTGCCCAAGCCGGATCGATTG
>JAJRYW010000438.1 GCA_024275555.1 Calditrichota bacterium
GCGTTCGCCGCGGTTAAGCAAACCTTTGGCAGACATTGCTCCAATATCTAAATAACCTGAATAGGTACAATATTTTTATAACCGGATTCAATAGAACCAACCCGCGCAGGTTATATATACAGATAAATACAAGCAAGGACATAATCTGTTGTTCCTCGGTATTTTGTTGTAAACCGCTCCGAAAGGACAGGGTTATGATCTATGTTTTGATGAACCGGATAAAACCTTATCTCTATCTTGTTCATCCTGTTTATCCTGTCTAAAATTAAAGCTGAATAATTACAATTTTTGCAAATAAATGCTGAATAGTAACAAAAATGAATAAAATTGATCAATAGGTCTACTTTAAGACTTTGAATATTGGCATGAAATTTTGCTGTTTTAAATTTAGGGACATCCCCCTATTTCCCCCTTCGAAGGTAGGGGTGTTAAGTTCTATGTTCGTTGATTGCAAAAGCTCACCGTTTTCACGACTCCTGTCATTCCCGAATGTTTTAATCGGGAATCTACTACACGAAAAAGGTGGATTCCCGCTAAAGACATGCGGGAATGACAAAATCAAAACAGAACTTAACAGCTCTGCCCTTCGAAGGGGGATTAAGGGGGATGTGACAATTTGGAAATTCGTGAATTCCTTATGGATTTAGTTCAACATGCCCAAGGTCGTAAAGTAGCAACAGGTAGGAAGATAAATTTGGCCCCGGTCCCTAAAAATCCGTGCTGATCAGTGTGAATCCGTGGCCTCTAAAAAAGTGCCCGGTAGTGATATCAGCGAAATTCATTATATTCAGCGTTCATCTGCGTCAAAGTTGAATGATTGCGGGGGGTACAACGGAAGCACATTTGATAGCGCCTCGACAGCCCGGAGAAAATTTGCAATACGGGTAGAAAAGCTTCTCTGATGATGCTTATATTGCCCCAAAATCAGCAGTGTATTCGATAGCAAAGGAAGCATATGAGCCAGGAGTTCGAAAAAATTGAACGCCCCACCGTTGCGGCGATGGAAGAGATTTCAGGTCAGCCGTTTAAGGTGCTGGATGACGGTTTTATCCGGGTTGTGGATTACATGGGCAGCGACGCCTCGATTGTCCAGGCCGCCCGGGTTTCCTACGGAAAAGGCACCAAAAAAATACACCAGGATCGCGGGCTGATCCGCTACTTGTTGCGGCATCGCCACACCACCCCGTTCGAGATGTGCGAGCTGAAGCTGCACCTGCGGGTACCGATGGACTGCTGGCGGCAATGGATTCGCCACCGCACCGCCAATGTGAATGAATACAGCACCCGCTACTCAATTGCCATCGACGCTGCGCAGACCACCGCCCCCGACGAATGGCGCTATCAGGCAGAAGGAAACCGGCAAGGCAGTACAGGTTTTTTGCCGCCCGGGGAAGGGGCTCACTTCAGCGAAAAAGAACGGGAACTGCACGCCCTGGCCCGGCAAGTCTACGAAGAACGCCTCAATGCCGGGATTGCCCGGGAACAGGCCCGTAAAGATTTGCCCCTCTCCACCTACACCGAGGCGTATTGGAAAATCGACCTGCACAACCTGCTGCACTTCCTGTCTTTGCGGATGGATGAGCACGCCCAGTATGAAATCCGCTGCTACGCGGAGATCATCGGAAAAGAAATTCTGCGCCGCTGGTGCCCGATTGTCTGGGAGGCCTTTTTAGATTACCGGATGAATGCGCTGAGCCTGTCCGGCCTGGAAGTCGCCATCATACGGGAAATTGCTGCCGGAAATCCGGACGCCGCTGTCAAACTGGCCATTGCCAACAAATGGCTGCCCGAAGAAGCGGGGGCGCCGGTCAAGCGCAACCGGGAACGCGCGGAATGTGAACGAAAATTACAGCGATTGAATTTAGATATCCCCTGGAAAGAGCGGCTCAAATCTTAAATTTATGCGATGTCTCTGCTGGAAAAGGCCATGACAAAAGGAGCACAATTTTGATCAGCATTAATGAAGCGCAAAAAATCATCAGGGAGCAACTCCCGGATCCACTGGTGGAATTAACCGCCCTGCCGGAAGCGCTGAATCGCATTCTGGCTGAAGAAGTTCAGGCGATAGAGCCGTCCCCCCGCTACACCAACAGCGCCATGGACGGTTACGCGGTAAAATGGGAGGACGTCAAACAGGCCTCGGAATCTCAGCCGGCTGAACTGAGGATTGTCGGGGAAAGTCAGGCGGGCGTTCCTTACTCTGCCGCGCTTCGGAGCGGGGAGGCAATCCGCATCAGCACCGGGGCAATGCTCTGCGACGGCGCCGACACGATTACGCCGGTGGAAGACACAGAAGAGCGCAACGGAAGAGTCCGGATCAAAACAGCCGGAAAAGCAGGGCAGCATATTCGCCGGGAAGGAGAGGAGTTCCTACCCGGCGTACGTCTGCTGAAAAAAGGCGCCCGGCTGGCGGCCCCGGAATTGGCTTTGCTGGCCTCCCAGGGAATCGCTTCCGTTCCGGTTTACCGGAAACCCGGCGTCTCGATTATCGTGACCGGCAGCGAGTTGGTGCACTACTATTCCACGCCCAAGCCCTGGCAGATTCGCGATTCCAATGGGCTCATGCTCACCTCGGCGGTGCGCAACAGCGGCGGCGAGGTGCTGCTCAGCGCCCACGTGGGAGACCATTTTGATGAAACCGTGCAAACACTCCGGAATGCGGTGGAAAATTCCCGCATCATCATTTTTTCCGGGGGCGTCTCGGTCGGCCCGCACGACCTGGTAAAAAAAGCCGCGCAGGAATGCGGTTTTGAGCAGCTTTTTTGGCAGGTAAAACAAAAACCGGGTAAGCCGCTCTTTTTTGCCCGGCGGGAGAATTGCTTGTTCTTTGGCCTGCCCGGCAACCCGGTATCCGCTTATATGTGCTATATGTATTATATAGATCCGGTTTTGCGCTTCCTGCAAGGGGGAGAGTACCGGCATTCCCAATTAACAGGCGTTGCCGGCGCTCCTCTGCAAAACAGCATAAAACGAGCCCACATGATGCGGGTGCGACTGGAAAAAGATTCCTTATCTACCGTCCCGACGATTTATTCCCTGGAGCGCCAGGGGTCTCACATGCTCACCTCCCTGACGGAGGCAGACGGATTTGTGGTTCTGGAACCGGGGCGCGGCGTACAGACCGGTGAACCGGTGGAAGTGATCCCTTTTCATTTCGGGGCTATCTAAATAATGCCAATCGCAAGTTGAGCTCGATTTGACGCAGATTACCGCTGATTGGGCAGATTTTCGCTGAAGCCATTTTTATAAAACATGAATTTTTTGGACTGTTAACATCTTTTCCCGGTTTTCTTGCAACCGGGATGGGTGAGGATTTAAGCGGTCAACTTTTTTCGTTATTAAAACGATTTTCAGCGTTTCTCTGTCTTCATCAGCATTTTTCAGGGTCAAGTTTCCAACTCGTGATTCGCATTAATAGTTACGTGGTTACGGTTTCTCCACATGAAGTGAGCTTTCAAAAATTTTAGAATTTGCGAACAATCATCCGATTTATTAACATCATGAGACACAGTTATAATTAGGCATTGTCACTGTTGGAAAAACGAAGATAAGCTTTCCGTAAAGTGATCATTTATAGAATAAACTCCATAACAAAACTTAGGAGGCCTTATGAGACAGACGTTACTCTTATTATTCGCGTTAGGATTTTTCTCGATCCTCTCCGCCCAGGTATACATTAATGAATTGGATTATGATCAATCCGGGACGGATGCGGCCGAGTTTATTGAACTGATTGGCCACACTGGTAGTAGTCTGGATGGATATGTGATCGAATTGGTCAACGGCAATAACGGTTCGGTATATAACACCATCGATCTA
>JAJRYW010000439.1 GCA_024275555.1 Calditrichota bacterium
CGAATCAGCAAAAAATTTGTTTAGAGCTTTTCTTATGGCACGAAAACGACGTAAATTATCAGACATTCTTTGTGCTCCTTATTCGTAATGGATGGTTTGTGGAAACTAAAAATTACGATAAGGAACATTATTTTAAAATACTTATATTATCTTTTTCCTAAAATCGAAATATGCACGGTAGTGAATCAATGGCTCTATTTCCGAGAGATGCTATACCATTTACTCAGGATTCGGTGTCGAGTTTTTTGATTAGCTTTGAATCAGGAGGTGTAACCGGGGAATTGAAATTTAGTAAGATATCCCAGTTGATTTTTCCATCTTTACAAAAATGTGTCATGAATCTGTATGAGAATTTGTTTACAATTTGAGCGTATTTTTCAAATCTTTTTCTTGTTCATGAAACACCTCGTTTGATTTAGGATCAATATAATGCTTAACTCGGCGTCCACAATACCTGGGGAAACTCAAACTGTTCAATATCTTTTTCGGAAAGCTTGCTTTCCATGCGGATTTGCTCAATCTCCAAATATTCGAGCATATTTGCCAGAGAAGTTTTATCGATGGAATTCTTATCAAAACGGATAACGATATCTTTATTTTCATACTTTAGCTGATACATACATTCATTCCTTTATTTTTCGACCTGATTCGATATAGAAAAAGCGGCAACATTTTCAACTGATTACCTCAATTCCCCGGGAATTTTTGAAAGGAATTTTAGGCATATAAAAACAAATTACCGTAAAAACTGTTCTCTTCTGATTACGAATTGGAGTTTATAATCATCTTTCACCCTGCACTGAATCGTTTCCCGAAATTACCCCACCCACCGGCAAAAATTCCAGAACGAATCAAAAAAGTGTGAACTATATGAGCAAACTCCCATCGGGGCTGTATTAACCTCTGGTATTTTTGGTATTTGTATCGAAATCCAATGAAAACACTGTTGTGGTTTAGCAATGATGATTATATTGGCGGGATATTTTAGCTGAGTGAGCAATAATTGACAGCGCAGAGGAAGACCCTGAGTGACGAAAATATTGTGGTGGTGTCTGCTCTGGTTGATGCTTTTTGCCGGTGAATCGAGCGCCCAGGATTCCGGGTTGTATTTTTATCACGGTCAAAGTTACGGCTCCGAGTCGCTCTTCAACCCCATCTCGACCATCATCAATGGCGGGTTTGGAATACTGCAAATCAGCAACCGTTCCAATGATCTCTCCACGGTTGATTTTGATCGCGGGCTCAAAAATGTGACCTACAACTTAAGTCATCCGCTGCGGGCTATCCGGCAATTCGGCTGGAAGAAATTCTTGAGCCGGGAAGTTATCCCCACCAGTTTTAAGCTGAAGAACGCCCAGTATTATCCCAACTATTACAATCACCTCATCGGCGGCGGGTTTACCTATCGCGCGTTGATCGACTGGTATCGCTATCACAATTTCCGATACGCCAAACTATGGGCGCTGAGTTCCTGGCTGGGGTATCACTTCCTGAACGAAGTTGTGGAGAACAGCCGTTACGTCGGGCCAAATGTAGACCCCATTGCCGATATGTATATTTTTAACACCGCCGGATTGCTGCTTTTTTCCTTCAACGGCGTAGCCAGGTTCTTTGCCAACACGCTAAACCTGCGCGACTGGTCCTTCATGCCTGCTTACGATCCCTGGCTGAACACCCTGGAAAACAACGGCCAGAATTTCATGGCCCGGGTAAAACTGCCCTGGCTAAAACGCTGGAGTTTGATGTATCACTGGGGGGTTCATGGCATGTACGGCTTGTCGTACCATTTGGACAATGGCGACAGCTACTCGGTTGCCGGCGGATTGGTGACTAAAGATTTGGTGAAGATAGACAACGATTCCGGGGTGCGCGAGCTAACCGCCACGCTGGTCTGGACCGCCGGGGTGTTCTGGGATCGCCGCAATTCTCTGTTGGCCTCGCTGATCCTTTCCGGCACCAAGGGCTACAAAGCCCGGCTGAATATTTACCCCGGGGTAATCCGCCTTTCCCGTGTGTCGCCGGGGCTGTTTGTCAATCTCCGTAAAGACAACCGGATGGTGATGGGTTTCCAGGTGCGCTGGATTCCTTTTGGCCTGGGGCGCCGGGTTCAGTAGCCGTTCTGCGGCGTGCTCTTCTTCTTCCCCGCTCATTTAAAAAACAACCCATCCATCCGCAGGCCGGCAAAGAAAGCGCGATTGCGGATAAAGCCGGTCGGGTCAAGCTCTTGTTTTGCTCCCGCTTCCAGCCAGATGGAACCATTCGGCTGCAGATAGGTGATTTTTTTGCGCACGGTGACGCCGCCGGCGCCATCGGCAAAAAAGCGGGCTTTGGCATATTTTGCCCCGGGAGAATGCACCACCCAATCGATTTTCACGGTCATTCGTCCTGCGGCGGCGAGGTTGAGATCTTCAACTTCGAACACCAACAGGCCCACAGCTACATGCACTTTGCCCACATTAAGCCCGGGGATGACCGTGAGCGGTGCAAACCCCAGGGGGCTGTGCAGAAACAGTTCGCCTTTCCAGTTCATTCCGGAGCCGCGCCGGTCGCCGCCTTCCACAAATATGGCCGGGCCGTATTGATTATAATACAAGGTGCGTTTGCCCGGATTGGCTTTTTGGTAGGCTGCCATTATTGCTGCGATCTCCTTATTTTCTTTTCCGGGGGGGAGATCATTGGCAAACTCCATTTTGCGGCGGGCTAACAGTCCGCTCCAGATGTGCATCGAGCCAAGCCGGAAACCGCCCAGCAGGCCGATTCCGACATGCCCGCCGTGGGTGGTAAAACTGCGGGAAACAAGAGCGTAGCTGCCGGTAGTACCGATGTGATACTCGCCGCCGGTCATCACCCGGAGATTCAGTTTCGGGATGCTGAAAACCGGGCGGACCGCAAACATGGCCTCCCAGGAACGGCGCAGATAATTAACCCGGACGCCGTCGATTTTGAAACCGTTGCTGCGGGGCATAAAAGCGCGCACCCGCAGCGTAATCGGTATAACCAGCCAATGGGGTTGCTGATGGGCCAGTTTCGCAACCGGATGCGAGCCGGCCGGGGTCTGGAGCGACTTCACCCCATGATTAAAAGAGGAAACGGATCTGTACCCCGGCCTGCGCAGCGCCGGGCGGTCCGAATCCTCCGCCATAAGAAAGCTATGAGCCAGCCCGCTGAAAATGAAAAAAAATGCTGCCAAAGAATACCGCATGTGAAGGTCCTCGCTTTTGAATAAACGTCTTTATTCAGCTCTATGCCTTCCCTTGCGGCCGTTTGGGGGGAGCCTCCGCCGCCAAATTTTCCGGAACCGGCTCCCGGCGTCTTCGCAGCTTGTCGAAACGCCATCAGAAATTGTCGATTGAAGCAAGATATAGCGAACAAACCGGGTTTCCAAATACTTATCCCGAGTTCACACCGGTGGATATCGGGGAATTAACTTATCTCCGCAGGAGTTGATGAGAGGTTGATTTGCACCTGACAGGCAGCTAACTTGCACATTGCCGGAACGTTTCCGGCAGCGTTCACCATACCCGCACCTATCGAGAGGAGTCTTCCATGCAAATTACCGTCAGGCAGGTAGAAGAAAAAGACTATCCGCAAATCGCCCGAATTTATGCCCATCCGGAAGTGATGGAGCAAACCACCCAGTTGCCCTACCGGGATGCTGCTTTCTGGAAAAGTTTCTATTCCTCCAAAAGCCCGGACGGACTGGAACTGGCGGCGCTATGCGACGGACAGATCGCCGGTCACCTGGGGATTTTGCTAAACCGGGACGCCCGCCGAAAACACACAGGCAGCTTCGGCCTTGCAGTTCATCGGGATTTCCAGGGGAAGGGTGTGGGAAAAGCGTTAATGAACGAATTGATTTCCCTGGCAGACAACTGGCTGAACCTGGTAAAAATTGAACTGGATGTTTTTTCCGACAACCGGATTGCCATCGCGCTCTATCAAAAATTCGGCTTTGAGATTGAGGGAGAACTAAAGTACAATGTCTTCAAACGGGGGGAATACTGCCACACCACCAGGATGGGACGGATTCAGCCCGGTTTTTTCCGTTCCGGATAATCTCTAAAGGCCGGAAAAATACCTTCGCAAGAAAAATCAGTCTTTACTACATCTGTACCTACTACTACAACGCAACTTGCCTGGAAACCGTTGAAACGGTTCGTAAAACTCTCTTTTATCTCATCAACACCGCCCCGGCAGACCGGGGACGGTGATTCACCGACTATTAGCTTGTTAGCTGTTTATGTAGGTTTTATCATAAAGGATGCATGTTGTATGAATCGTTTTTTATTTGTATTCGCTAATTTCTTGTTAGTATTTATACTCTCATTGACCGGATCTAATAAAAACCAAATGTCCTATGAAGAGAAAGCTGACTTGGAATATGAAAAGAACCGGTCAAACCGTGCAGTGATGATCGACGCGACTATACCACTTAAATACTTTTCCCCAACCTGGCAAACACAAGACGATAATTTTTATTCAATTGCCAACCATTTGGAGAACTATTTAGAACGATCAGGATTTGAAATTGTCTTAACTCGTATAAATGACAAATCGCTTCCTGTGAAGAAAAGATTGAATTTTGCAAAGGAAGCAGGAGCAAACATAATTATTTCTCTCACTCCAAATATATCCCAAGATCCGAATTTACAAAGTTTTCATACTCTTTACGAATTTTTCCAAGCAAGACAGGAAAAACTCGGAAATCAAATAAGAATTGGTAAGTTGGAAAAATCGTTTTATAGAGAAATAGCTAATTCATCAGAAATTGAAAGTAAAGAAAATTGCGGAAAGATTTTTATTTCATGAGAGCAAAAGATTGGCTACATATAATCATTGATATTGGTGAAATTAATATCGAAGAATATTTTGCTCTCTCTCCTCACAATGGCCAAGAAAAAATTTCTAGAGCACTAAATAAGTGTATCAAACAGTATATTGAATTAGCAGAGGGGCATAAGAAAACATAAATCATTCGATGAGAATTTTTAAAATATATTTCTATGCCGCTTTCAGGCAGAATTGCAGGAAAATTACAAACACAACTCTTGCATTAGCTATGTTTTTTAGGCATTTTTTAGATTATGGATAAAGGTTGGACAGTTGAATATGTGGAGTTGAATGATAGAAAACCATTTGAAGAATTCATCCTGGGTTTGCCCGTTAAAGAGAGGGCTAAAATATTTGAAACAATTGATTATTTTCTGGAACTTAAGAATGCAAATTTGGCAATAAAAGCAAGTCTCTCAAAACATTTAGAAGAAGGGATTTTCGAATTAAGAACTTCAATGAAGGATAAAATTGCCCGAACCTTATATTTTTATCAAGTTGAAGCAAGAATGTAATAACTCATGGCTTCATCAAAAAGACTCAGAAAACACCAAGAAAAGAAATAGAGAAAGCCAAAAATCTCAGGGAACAATATATCCAGAGGTCAAAGCATGACTAATTACGAGAAATTACTTCAAGAACAAATTAATAATCCCGAATTTGCAAAAGCCTATCGTGAAGCACGGTTGGAGAGGATATTAAACGAATTTTTAGAAATACTGAAAGAACAAATCTGTAAAAATGAACCCAGAGAAGTTTTACTGAAAACAATTAGTTCAATGCAAAGGCGAATAAGCTCATTGCAAGCATCAGAATAAATTGTTGCCGACATTGTAGGTTTTAAGTGACATAATTACAGTTAGTTGCGCAGGCATCAGCTAACAATTAAGCACTTGACGCGAGGAGCTGGTAGTGTTTGGGAAAGTTGGTTAGTAAGACTCAGTTTATCTCGTTTATTTATGTCCGGTGGATAATAGCCTCGCGCAAGTGACTATTGCGTTATACAGAACCGTTTCAACGGTTTCATTTAAAGTCTTAAAGTAGACTTAATCTCTCCTCTTTAATCTTCCTCTCTTTAATCTTTAATCTTTATCTTTAATCTTCCTCTCTAACCGCCCCTCCAACTCCTCCCGGCTCAAGATAATCAACTCCAGGCGTTCGACAATCAGGTTGGCCTCCCCGGGTAAGCGCGACTGCACCGTTCCGGTGATTCGGAACGGGCCGCTGCTGCGGGTCAGGTGACCGTACTGCTTGTAGACCCGGGAGAACAGCACCGCCTCGCATAACCCGTAACGATCTTCCAGGGTCAGGAATTTCATATACTCGCGGTTGCGGGCGGCCACGCGGCGGTGGGCAACCAGCCAGCCCACAAACTGCACCCGTTTGCCTTTGTGCGCCTCCAACTGATACGACGGCGTAGCAGCCTCCCAATCAATCTTGCTCTCAAACAGCGCCAGGGGATGGTCGGTAAGCGCAAACCCCAGCATCTCGATCTCATTCAGAATCCGCTGGTGTTTGTTGTAGGGGAGCAGGCGAACCTGGTGCAGCAGCGACTCGGTTAAGCTGCGGTTGCGGCGGTTTTTGAAGTAGAGTTTGTTGCGCAGCAGCATCAACGGCTCGTTGGGGTCCAGCGAACGTAGCGCCCCTGCTTTGATGAGGTTCTTCACCTCCCCTTCCCGGGGCTGCACCCGCTGCATAAAATCGTAATAATCGCAGAAGGGAGATTTGGCTTGCTCGGCCAGGATCCGCTCGCGGGTCTTGCGGGTCAGTTCAAACACCGATTCCAGCCCGGCAATGATCGTATCGCCGGCGCAGCTAAACTCGCGCCGGGAGCGGTTGATATCCGGGGGCAGCAGGCCAATTCCCATGCGCCGGCACTCCGAGATATAGGCCGCCCTGGAGTAAAACCCGCCGTGGTTATTTAACACTGCGGTCATGTACGGGACCGGAAAATAGTATTTCAGATAGGCGGTTTGGTAGGCGATTGCCCCGTAGGTGCAGGAGTGCGCTTTGTTAAATCCGTAGCCGGTAAAGTTGGACAGGAACTGCCAGATTTGCTCGGCCTGCTTTTTATCCAACCCATTTTCCCGGGCGCCCCGGATAAACTTTTGCCGGCTTTCCCGAAGAATTTTGGCATCGCGTTTTTTGGTCATGGCCCGGCGCAGCACATCCGCCTCGGCCAGGGAAAATCCGGCAATTGCCGCGGCGACCTGCATAACCTGCTCCTGGTAGACAATCCCGCCGTAGGTTTCCGCCAGCACTGCTTCCAGGGCCGGGTGGGGGTATTCCACCGGCTGCAACCCGGCCCGCCGGGCAATGTAGACATCCTTCATCCCGCTGTCCGCCGCACCGGGGCGGATCAGCGCCACGGAGATGATAACATCATCCATCCCGTCAATCCGCATCTTTTTCAGCAATCCGCGCATGGCCGGGCTCTCGGTCTGGAAACAGCCCAGGCTCAACCCGGAGCGCAGCAGGGCAATCACATTGGGATCGTTCTCGGGGATTACCCGCAAATCCAGGGGCGACAAATGCCGTTTTTCCTCGTCCCAAAATGGGAAGCGCTGCGCCGCGCGGTAGGCCGCTAAAGAATCCTTCACAATCCGGCGTGTATCGATGTCAAAACGGTACACCTCGGTTTTGCGGGGGGACGCCTCACCCGGCCCGGCCGGTTTCATGGCCCGGATATCCGCCAGGCAATCGCTGATGACGCTCAGCGAGCGCACCCCCAGCAAATCCATCTTCACCAATCCCAGCGGCTCGATGGAATACATATCATACTGGGAAACCACAATCCCCTTTCCGGCCACTTCCAGGGGGGTGTAGTTGCGCAGATCGTCCGGGGCGATGATGACGCCGCCGGGATGGATGGAAAGATGGCGGGGAAAGTTGGCGATGCGCTGGGCGTATTCGAGCGCCTGCTCCAGGGCCTCGACATTACCGCGGATATAGCGACACTCCGGCGCCTGCTCCAGCGCCTGAAAAAGCCGGTCGATGCCATAGTGCGGCAGGTACTTGGTGATTGCCCCGATCTCTTCTTCCGGAAAACCGAACGCCCGGGCCGTATCGCGGATGGAGGAACGCAGTTGGAAGGTGTTAAAGGTGCAGATCATGGCGGTGCGATTCTGGCCGTATTTCTGATAAACATACTCGATCACCCGGTCGCGGCTTTTCCAGCACAGGTCCAGATCGATGTCGGGCGGATCGCTGCGTTGGGGGTTCAAAAAGCGCTCGAAGTAGAGATGGTAGCGTAGCGGGTCAACCTGGGTGATGCCCAGCAGGTAAGAGATCAGGCTGTCGCCGGCGGAGCCGCGCCCCACGCAGGGAATCCCTTCCCGCCGGCAGAAATCCACAATGTCTTTAACGATCAGAAAATAGTCGCTAAACCCCAGTTCGTTAATGGTGTTCACCTCGCGGCTGAGCCGGTCCATCAGTTCCCGGGTGACAATCCGGTAGCGTTCCTGCGCTCCCTTAAAGGCCTCTTTCCAGAGAAAAGAATAGGCGGTTTCGCCCTCGGGGAGGTCCAGCCTGGGAAAGACCGGCTTGCCCAGGCGGAACTCGAAGCGGCACTGCCGGGCAATCCGCAGGGTGTTCTCCAGCGCTTCCGGAAATTGCTTGAACAGCTTGCGCATCTCCGCGGCGGATTTGAGATATTGTTCCGGGCTGCCGGCGCTGCTCACCTGCTCAAAGAGGATTTTTTGATCGATGGCGTGCAAGAGCTTCCGCAGCGGCCACTCCTCCCGGTGCAGCAAGTAGACCGCATTCGTAGCTGTAATGGGGACGCCGTTCCGGTAGGCAATATCGCGCTGGCGCAAATTGAGCAGTTGATCGCTGGGGTGGAATATCTGCATCTCCACGCAGAAATCGCTGCCAAACCAGGTGCGCATCTGCCGGCAGTACTGGAGGGCCTGCTCAATCCGCCCCTGTTTTACCAGCTTCCACAAGCGCCCTTGCTGGCCGCCGGAGAGGATCACTAATCCTTCCTTAAAGGGGAGGATTTCTTTGAGGCCCAGCTTGAATTGCAGATGCCCGCCTTGCAGCCGCCCCCGGGAGATAATCCGGCAGAGATTGCGGTAGCCGAGTTCGTTTTTGACCAACAGCGCCAGCCGGCTGCCGTCATCCAGGTCGATATCCGCGCCGATGATGGGCTGGATGCCGGCCTGACGGGCCAACTTGTAGAATTCCACCGCCCCGTAGAGGGCGTTGCGGTCGGTCAGGGCCAGGTGTTTGAACCCCAGTCTGCGGGCCTGCTCCACCAGCGCGCCCAGGCTGGCCGTGCCGTTGAGCAGGCTGTAGACGCTGTGGGTGTTTAGATGGACAAACGACACGGATCGCGACTCCCGGTTTACATCCTGTAAATAAAAAAAAGATTCTGCATCCGCTGCCGGCTGCCTGCTTCAGTCTCCGCTGATGCGATCCCCTGTTCCCACTATCCCACCCCCGGCGTTCTTCACAGTTATTTTAAATAGACTTTTGTTCACTATTTTACGGAGAAATTTGAGGGGAGTCAATAGAAGAAAAGATGGGGGGAGGATTAGCCCGGCGGCTATTATTGTTGATGAAGGCGGCGAACTAAAAAGCGTCGGCTGCCGGGATACGATCCGGGTGAGAGCCGGATCGTATCCCTTGCAACGCCGTTAAGCCGTAATTGCTCACTCATTCACTGCGGGGGACAATGACCGGGGGCGCGCAGCGGAATTGCTCAGGAAGCCAATACAAGCGCAAGCGCTATAATTGCCGGCAAAGCCTGCACATAAAGTATTTTGCGATTGGCCGTCGCAGCTCCGAACACCCCGGCGATGACCACACACGCCAGGAAAAATATCTTGATCGAGTCGCCGGACTCGCCAAGAGTCAGGCCCCATACCAGCCCGGCGGCTAAAAAGCCGTTATAAAGTCCCTGGTTCATTGCCAGTGTTTTGGAGGCCTTCGCGGATTCGCGGCTATGGCCGAAGGTTTGCAAGCCCAGGGGCTTATCCCAAAAGAACATCTCCAGAACAAGAAAATATATGTGCAGAAAGGCAACCAGCCCGATGATGATATTCGCAACAATGGTCATTTTAGCTCCGTTTTTTGGCGGTGAACAGGTTTAGGGCGACGGGTAGGTTTGAGCAAGGGTTCAGGGTTCTTCAGAAGAGTAGCGGATTATAGAAAGTTGAAGAACCTGAATCAGCCGCCGGCTTCCGGGGGCAGCGCTTTAGCCGGGAGTAGTCGCTTCCATCGCAATAAAGAAGTGCTCCATTCAGGGGACGCAGGTAACTTTTTTATATTTGTCTCCCTCGTTTTTTGCCGCCGGCCCGCCAAAGAGACGCAGCGAGAGGTGAACATACCATGCCCTGATCTGAGACATTTTATCTTCCAGGCAAATTTCCTTTAACAGATCATCCGCATACTTCCGGTGTTCCCCTTCAAGATGATTTTCCCGGATCAATTGATAGAGCGCATCATGCACCAGGGAGCCGCGCATAAACGTTTTGGTGTCAAAAGTGGGGCCGCTGGGGCCGTCCCAGGCATAGCGGGCGCTAACGGTTAATTCTCCGGAAGGCGTTAGCCGGATAAAGCCCGTATCGACATTATGGCCTTCAATCGCAATACCAATCGTGTAATCTTCGGTCAACTGGTATTTGTATTTTCTGAGTTTCCGATAACATGCTTGTGATGGATTAGCGTCGCTCATTTCTTAAACTCCGTATTATAACTCGACTTTGGCCATTTTAAGCGGCATAAGCGAGTTGTTTTATCATAGCTTCATAGGTATCCCGATTTAATTGAACACATTTATACGATTTTGTAGATGTTGCATTAAAAATATTTCGCCAAATCTGACATCGAATATAGGTAATAAGGTCTGAGAAGGTCAGTTGTTCTTTTTGATACCAGATTGTTTTTTCAGGATATATTTTTTGGGTCTTTGACATCTTTGTTGCAGCAAGTGTTATGATAGAAAATAGAGACATCAATACCGGGGTGGTTCGCTGGATGGCTTTTGGCGACCACTGCCGCTGAGTTTCTATTCCCAGATGAGCG
>JAJRYW010000440.1 GCA_024275555.1 Calditrichota bacterium
CTCGTTTATCTCACCTGGAAGCCCCCTCCACCTCCACCTCCACCAGCGTATCATGAAAGGCCGCGCCGCAGCCCATATCGGTTTCCCGGGAAGAGGAGCAGAAGTTCACCGCGCCGCCCTGGGAAATCCACCAGCCGTTGGTTACCGCTATACAGCCGGGCTTGAGGCCGAAATCCAGTTGGGCCGGGAGAGAAAGCTCGCCGCGATCGTTGAAAATGCGCACTCGCTGACCGTCGCGGATGCCCCGCTCGCGGGCGTCTTGCGGGTGGATGTACACAACCGGCCCGGGGCTGACCTGGCGGATCAGTTCCAGGTTGTTAAACTGGGAGTGAATCCGGTTCTTGGTGTTGGGAGTCATCAGGTAGAGCGGGTAGCGCCCTTTAGGCCCGGCCTTGCCGCGGCGGGATTCCTGCGGCTCAAAAAACTCCGGCAGCGGGGAAACGTCCCACCACTCCCGGGCCTGCTCGGAATAGAGTTCGATTTTCCCGGAGGGGGTGGGGAAGACCAAGTCCGAGAAGGCCGTTTCCTGTGCGCCGGGGGCCGGCGTCGGCCCATCCTTTAGCTTTTTCAGGCTCAGTTCCGGGAATTTTGCCAACGCCCGCTTTAAATACGACTGGACATCCGCATCAGAAGGGCCGGGGATATGTTTCGAAATGTCCCTCTCATCAAAGCCCAGCCGTTGGGCCAGCAGATAATAAATTTCGCTCTCCGGCTTCACCTCCCCGGGCGGATCGATCACCTTTTGCTTGAGCTGGAGGTAGTGATGCCAGTATGCGCCGATCACATCGGTTTGCTCGAACATGGTCTTGGCCGGCAATATCAAATCGGCCTCGCGGGCCGTGTCGGTGAGGAACTGCTCAATGACCACCCGGAACTCCAGGGAACGGAAAGCTTTCAGCACTGTGTTGGTGTCGGGATTCTGGGTTGCCGGGTTGCCGCGCTCCACCCAAATCATTTTGATGGGCGGGTCGTGCTGTTCCGGGATCCCCCGGCCCAACTGTGCGGTGGAAATGGAGACGCGCACCACCCCGTCCGGTTCTTTGGGCGGGTAGAAGGCAAGGGGATCTTTGACTGCATCAAAAACAGCCGATTGCAGGTTGGCGAACATCCACCCGGCCCCGGGTTTGCCAATGTTCCCAGTAACAGCCGTCAGGGCGATAATCGCCCGGAGGGTTTGCCCGCTGTTGGTGTAGCGTTGCATTCCGAACCCGGCGTTGATCATGGCCGGTTTGATGCGAGCCAGGTAATCGGCAAGCTGCTCGATTTGGGCAGCAGGTGTGTCGGCTATCTCCGCGGCCCATTCAATCGAATATTGGGCGACATGCTCGCGGAATTGCTCGAACCCCAACACGTGTTTGGTGATGAATTCGTCGTCGACAGCGCCGGTTTCGATGAGCCGGTTGGCCACGGCGAGGGCAATAGCGCCGTCGCTGCCGGGCCGGGGCTGGATGTGCAGGGCGGCCCGCTCGGCGCTCTGGGTGCGCCGCGGGTCGATCACCACCAGCACAGCGCCTTTCTCCAGGGCCTGGTGGATGAAGAGCATCTGGTGGATATTGGTCTCGGCGGAATTCTTTCCCCAAAGAATAATTAAGCGGGAGTTGGCCGCGTCCCAGGGAGCGCTGTGTTTATTCTCCCCCAGGGTCAGCCGGGTCGCCTCCAAACCGGCCGGCCAGCACAGGTCGCCGTAGGTGGTGGTGCAGCCGCCGAACATGCGCCAGAACTGCATCCCCACGGCGTTGAGCAGTCCCTTGGTTCCGCTGCCGCTGTAGTAAAGGATGCTCTGGGGGCCGTAGTCGCGTTTCAGGCGGGTCAGGTGCTCCGTGATCAGCTCCAGGGCTTCCTCCCAGCTTACCGGTTCAAAATCGCCGCGGGTGTTCTTGCGCAGCGGCCGCAGGATGCGATCTTTGCTGTGCACCCGCTCCACATAACTGAGGCCCTTCAGGCAAGGCCCTTCCGGCGTAGCTAAATTGCCGGGGTGCGGCTCAATACGCCGTAAGCGCCCGTCTTCGACCTCCACGGTCATGGCGCAGGTGCTGTAGCAATTGCGCGGGCAAGCCGTGGTGTATTTCATTGAGTGATCCTTTTTTTGACGCAGAACTCCGCTGATATCCAACAGATTTCCACTGAGAAGATTTTTAAGTAATTGCACTTAAATAAACGACAATTCGTACTTGCTGGCTTCGACAAGCTCAGCCAGCAGTCCCAGCCAGGAGGCTGAGCTTGTCGAAGCCGGTAGTGCCTGAAAAAGTGTCGTTTATTCAATACCATTTACTTA
>JAJRYW010000441.1 GCA_024275555.1 Calditrichota bacterium
TTATATACACAGATAAATACAAGCAAGAACATAATCTGTTGTTCCTCTATATTTTGTTTTAAGCCGTTCCGAAAAAGACAAGGTTATGATCTATGTTTTGATGAACCGGATAAAATCTCATCTTTATCCTGTTTATCCTGTTTATCCTGTTTATCCTGTTTATCCTGTCTATCCTGTCTAAAATTAAAGCTGAATAATTACTATTCTGAATTAATGTTGCTTTTGATATCTTTCCCCGATTTTCCCGCTTTTCTCTCACAATCGGGATGAAGGGAGGATTTGGTAGAGCGGCCTTTGGGTTTTTTAAATAATTTTCAGCGTTTCTCTGTTTTCTTCAGCGTTTCTCAGCGTCAAATTTTCAACTCGTGATTCGCATTGTTCATCGATGTAAATTCGTGACTTTTAGATAAGGCCCGGTAGAGACTTACGCTTTGTGATGAATTGCTTCGGCAAACTCTTTTAACCGGGACAGGTTTTCTCCTTCCTCGAAGAAATTTCCCACCACCACAAAATGGGCCCCGGCCAGGGCTTTCCGGGCGGCTTCTTCCGGGGTGCGAATTCCGCCGCCGACGAAGATCAAAATATCCAGGTGTTCACGGAGCAGGCGGATCATCGCTTCCGGCACGGTCTGCACCGCGCCGCTGCCGGCTTCCAGGTAGATCGATTTCATCCCTAAAAATTGGGCCGCCAAACCATGAGCCAGGGCAATGGAAGGCTTTTCCCGGGGAATCGGAAGCGAATTGCTGGAATATTGCACGCTGGTCAGTTGCCCGGATTCCACCAGCATATAGCCGCAAGAGATCGCTTCCAGGTTCAGTTTCCAGATTAACGGCGCCGCAGTTACCTGGCTGCCGATCAGATGTTCCGGGTTGCGCCCGCTGATTAAGCTGAGGAACAAAATTGCATCCGCGTGGGCAGAAATTTGCCGGGTGCTGCCCGGGAAGATGATCGCCGGAATATCCCCGGCAAACCGCTTTACCTCGGAAATATAACGGTTGAAATTTTCTTCGATCAAATAACTGCCGCCGATGAAGAAGGCGTCCACCCCGGCGTCCGCAGCCGTCTCAATTTGCTTGCCGATTTGCCGGTAGGGCAGCTTGTCCGGATCGATGAGCATCACAAAGCCGCTGCCGCGTTTCCCGGTAATCTCTAACAATTTTTGATAGGTCGAATGTTCCGGCATAGACATTCTCGTTGCATTGCAGATTTGTATGGTTGAGAAGATAATAGAAAAACCCCGTCAGACGGGGTTTTCTTAATGGCAACAGATCGGCTCCCGGAATTAAAATTCGTTTTCGAAAGAAAACAAACCGAATCCGGTATCCCGGGAAGCCCGGATGCGTTTCTTGAAACTGTCCCGGTTTTGCACCTCGGCAAACCATTTTGCCCGGAGAAACTGGTTGCGCTCATACCATTCATATTGAATCGCCCCGCGCCATTGGTGCCGAATTTCCCGGGCAATCTGAACCGCTAAACGCGTGGTGTTGGCAAAGATGTAGAAAATATCGTTTTTCTCCACCATATCGATAATGTTCTCAAACGGCTGACGATCTTCCAACTGGCTTTCCACTTGCCTGGCCAGGCTCATCAGTTCATCCTTTTTCTCACCAAGGTTTTTGTCATAGACTTCAATAATACCCACGAAAGTATCCAAATCTTTACTTAAGCATTTGTTGCAGTAGGCTAATTCGGTGCGCACGGTGTAAATATCGGTAACCGTGTCGCGAATCCACTTGTTCTTGAAGTAAATCTTGTGGCAGCGGGGGCACGAATAAATGAGTTGGGCTTTCAGAAGCAGCGATACGTCGCTGGCCGAAGGAGTGATTTCCTCCCCGTTTTGTAATTTGGCCTCGATCTCCTCAACCTCTTCGACGTTCTCTTCCTCGATGCTTTCAAGTTCGCTTTCAGGTTTAAATATTTTCGGATCATCAATTTCCAGATGCTCAAGGTCTTTATCGAAAATTTTTTCTTGTTTCTTTGCCATGGAAAACTCCCTAATCTTGTAGTTTTAAAGCACTAAATTTAAAAGCAAACTACCTGATATTTCAAGCTATTTCTTTTTAGAATTCATTTTAGGTAAATACACCAATAAGTTCAGCGCCAGGTTTACTCAGTAGAATCGGACCAAAAATGCCTACCGAGCGTCGGATTAAGAAAATGAAGCGGGTATTGGAGAATCGCCAGGCCGACTTGACGGTGGTCTGCGAAAATATTCATGATCCCCACAATGTCTCCGCCATCTTGCGCAGTTGCGACGCTGTTGGCGTGGAAAAGGTGCATCTCTTCTACACCTATGAGGACTTTCCCAAAATCGGCAAAAAATCTTCCGCCTCGGCCAAAAAGTGGATCGAGATCGATTCCCACCGGGATATCGACGAGCTGTATCAATCCTTAAAAAAACAGGGGATGACCATTTACACCACCCACCTGGGCAATCAGTCCGTATCGATCTATGAAGTGGATTGGTGCAAGCCTGCCGCGATTGTGGTCGGGAATGAACATTCCGGTGTTTCGGAAGAAATGCTGAAGATCAGCGATCAAAACATCCACATCCCTATGTTCGGGATGATTCAAAGCCTCAATGTTTCGGTCGCTGCGGCAGTAATTTTGTACGAAGCCTGCCGGCAGCGGCAGCACAAAAAATTCTATCCCTACCCGTTCATCGATCCGGAAAAATATCTCCGAAAACTGGATGAGTGGAAACAGAAGTGAAACTTCGTTTTTTTACTCATTGAAACGCTATTTTTTTTATAGCTCTGTTCTTCCTCTGTTGCTGTGCAAACTGTCTTGATTTGGCCTTTGGCAACGAAAGCGGAGCTTTAAAGGAAAACGGCGTTCCAAGCCGGAGCTTGGAACGAGTGGGGGCGCGTACCAACGGAGGCTATCCGATGGCCGTTTGGTCAACAATTGCGACCACAATGGAACGGAGCGGGGCCTCGCTATCCTGTATAATCTGCCGTGCGGAATTGCCTTCATCGATCACCAGCACGGTCTCGTCCTCCCCGGCGCCGACGGAGTCAACAGCGATCAAATAACTGCCGGTGGGGGTTTGTTCGGGAGAAAGCCGCTCGATGATCAGCAAACGTTTGTGGTCATAAAAGGGATGGTTGATGGTCGAGTAAATTTGGCCGCACACTTTGCCTAAGATCATGACTCCTCCCGCAGGTTTACCCCGTCCACGATACCGATGACGGTATGATCCACCGGCACAAACCAGGGGTCTAAGGCCAGCGCTGCTTCCCGGCCGCCTTCGTAGTAGATCAAATCGCCGTAGCCGGCCTGACGGGTGGCGTCTGCCGCGACAATGGCGGTACCCCGCGGGCGCCGATGTTTATCCAGCGGCTGAACCAGCAACAGCGGCACGCCCTCCAGCCCCTCGTAGACCAGTGCGGGCGTCACGGTACCGATGATCTTACCCAGTAACATCTTTTTCTCCGTCGCTTAGATTGAGTTCACCGGATTCACCAAAGCGCATGGGGCCGGAAAGCTGGCTGAACAACTCCTCGTTGAAGCGGGGGATGATGCAGGTAACGGCGACGCCCTGCCGCAACTCGATTTTCTGACAGGCAAGATGGACAGCCGCCTCAACATCTTCGACCTTCCCGTTGAAGATGGTGTAGCCCTTGCCGTGGTAATTTTCGCCCATGCGGATTTCCAGAATCTCCACCTCGGCCCCCTTGATAGCCGCATCGGCGGCGAGAATATTGGTTGCCAGGGTGGGCGTCTCCAGAACTCCCACGGCCGCTTCCGCAGCGGAAACGCGTTCGCCCAGCAGGGCCGCGTAGACCCGGGGATGCACATCCGGCAAGTAGAGCGAATCCAGGCAGTCGGTTCCGCTGATCCGCAGGCCCTCCTGGTAGGCTTCATCCACAGAAGCCACGCTGCCGCCCACCAGGATGATAAATTTTCCCTTGCTGACCGTTCCCCATTTCAGCAAGGCAATCGGCGACTTTTTCACCATCGCATCGGCGGTTTTCAGGCCGGCGGCGATATTGGAAATCTCAATGACAGCAATTGCCGGGTATGTTTTCATCGTCGTTTGAACCTAACTATTCAGGTCTATCATATTTTTGACGGGATGAACAGGATTAACCGCCCCGGCTGGCTGGGGCTGTTCATCAAATTTTATTCTTAAGTTTATTTTGTTTCCAATAATTGTGGCAATTCCCGCACTTTTTTTTATCTCAACTTTTCGCTCAGAGATTTCATAAACTGACTCTAAAACTCTAATTCCACCTGGTTATACACTCGATATGCACATCCGATAATCTTTTCTGTTGCTTCCTTGTATTTCATAATCTGCTCCCTCCCGGGAGGGGATATGATGATTATTTTGATTAACCGGATAATGTCTCTAACCTGATTAATTCATAAATTACTCACCCCGGCTGGCCGGTGCTAAGGCGCAAAGAAACAACATATTAGAAAAAAATCTGCAAAAAATTTTATTTAGTTCTTGAATCTCTGTTCTAACATATTTCTGAACTTCGCTTTTTTCAATACTTTGCGGCTTTTTCCAACGGAACCGCTTCGCGGGCGTCTTGGCGTGATGAATTATTCAGGCTAAATCCTTTTGGTATTATTGGCATTTCCTGGTGCGATTAGAGGTTAATCTTGTTCATCCTGTAAATCCTGTCCAAAAATTACTTTCAAGGTTGATTAAACAATTCGAAAATAATCGACCAGGGTGCAGCGCCGTTCCCGGCTGAAACTGCGCGGGCCGGTCAACCCTTCCCCGGTGGGGCTGGCGATGGAGAAGGAGCAGTAGCCTTCCCCCCCGTATCCCAGGCCGGCCACGTGGGGGCCGTTTTTGACAAAGATGCTGCAATTCATGGCCCGGGCCATCTTGCTTAGTTTTTCGATATTCTTGGAGTGCATGCTGGCGGTATGCCGGAAGCCGTGCTCGGCCTTCACGGCCAGGTCGACCCCTTCATCGGCGTCCCGCACCCGGGCGATTGGCAGCACCGGCGTCATCTGCTCGGTCCAGATCAGCGGGTGGTCGACCTCCACCTCGGCGATGATCAA
>JAJRYW010000442.1 GCA_024275555.1 Calditrichota bacterium
ATAACCGGGTAAGAACTATTTGCTTTCTAATTGATAAACGCCGTTCCAGTTTTCCGGGGGGGGCGTTTTGAGGTATTCCACGGAGCGGCGCAGGTAGAGTTTGGAGGGGCCGTCGTCCGGGGCCAGGCGAAGGCAGTAGCGGAAACACTCTGCCGCCTGTTCCCAATTGCGGCTGTAAAAATAATTAATACCGCTGAGGTAGATGGTCAGAATGTTTCGCAGGGATTCTTCCATCTTCTGGTCTTTCCGCTCCATCACTTCGTGCACCCGCACCGGTTTGCTTTTGCCTTTTACGATGATCAGGTCCAGCGGGCGGGTGACGATATGATCTTTGACTAATTTCTGAGTGGCGTGGCTGATCATGATCCGGGTGCCGAAAATCTTGTTGGCGCCTTCCAGGCGGGAGGCTAAGTTCACCTCGTCGCCCAGCACGGTGTAGTCGAACACCTGTTTCGAGCCCATGTTCCCGACAATCATATTGCCGGTGTTGATGCCCACCCGGCAGGAGAGCACCGGGCGGCCCTGGCGTCGCCATTTCCGGGAAAGCTGCTTGAGGCGCTGCTGCATCTCCAGGGCGGCGTAGCAGGCTTTTACCGCGTGCTCTTCGTAGTAAACCGGCGCGCCGAACTCGGCCATAATTGCGTCGCCCTCGTACTTGTCGATAATGCCGTCATGCTGCAAAATGATGTCGGTCATCTCGCTCAGGTACTCATTGATCAGCGTAACCAACTGAGTGGGCGAAAGCGATTCCGAAATGGTGGTAAAACCGGCTACATCGGAAAACATCACGGTCATTACCCGCTCTTCGCCCCCCAGGGAAAGCTTCTCGGGATGGTCCATCAATTCCTGAATCACCTTGGCCGGCACGTATTGCTGGAAGGCGCCCAGGATAATCTGTTTTTCCTTTTGGGTGATGACATATTGATAAAGGTTGGCGCCGACAAAACTCAAAAACATGCCCAACACGGGAAAGACGATCTCCAACACTACCCTATTCCCGGAAAAAGCCATGATAGTAAAGATCACATAGGCAACAATCATGGCGATGGTTGCGACGACCGACCACTGGGCGGCTGCCCGCAAGGCAATGAACAACACGATGGTCATCAGCGCCACAACCATAATGAGCGTAGCCCAGAACGGAAGAACAGAGTAGTAAGAGCTGTGCAGGATGGTGTTGGCGGCGTTGGCTAATATTTCCACCCCGGGCATCTCCTGGGCAATCCCGTTATACTCCAGAAAGGGGGTCGGGAAATTATCATGCAATTCTGCCACGGTCGAGCCGATGATAACGATTTTGTCTTTAAAGACCCCGGCCGGCAGCAGTTCTTCGCTAAAATAATCCAGGTCGTTGTCTTCGCCCAGGTCAAAGTCGGCGTCGTCAATCACCGTGGAAAATGAGTAGGTGGGGAAAGTGCCGCGCGGTCCGGCAAAATCAATTAAAATCGACCCGGGAAGATAATGCGGGATTTCAAACTCGCCGAAGTGAAAAGCGTTGCCGGTTTCGGTCAGGGGGAGATCGGCCTCGTACCCTTTGTATTTGCGGAGCAGCTCGATGGCGAAGGAGCTAAGCAGTTGATCGTTATGGTACTGCCCGGCGGAATAGCGGCGGTAAATGCCGTCCGGGTCTGCCCCGATCGAGACCAGGCCCAGCCCGTTGCCGGCGGCGTTTTTAAGGATGTCGATGGGCTCCACCAGGTAGCGGTAGGATTGCAGGCGGCTGCTCTGTTCCAGTTTGCGGGCCAAGACCACCTTGCCGGTTTGGGCGACGGCCTCGGCTAATTGCCGGTCGCTTTGCGCCCCGGCCCGGTCCGGCACATCCAGGATAACATCCAGGCCGATCACTTTGGCCCCGGCCCGGCTGAGATTGTTGATGACTTTGGCATAATAGGAACGGGGATAAGGCCAGCGCTCCGGCAGCACCTCAAAAGACTGATCGTCGATGGTCACCAGAACAATGGGAGAATCTTGCGGCTCCTGTACGCCCCGCCAGGAAAATCGCCAGTCGATGGTCTTCAACTCCAGGCTTTCCAGGGCGGGAATGGTGTGGCTGACCAGCAAGGTCAGAATCAGCACTCCCACAGAAACCAGGGCAAGATGAAAGTAGTTTTGGCGATCCATAGTTTGAGTTTATTCTAAAAAGTTTAATCCACAAATTACACGAATCTTCACGAATTGTTTTTATTGGATTTAAAAAAATGGCAACTACTCAGGTTATCCGGTAGACTGCTCTTTAAAAGAATTCTTGTACAACTCGGTTTGTTCACAGCCTAAGCGGTTGTATATATGACAGTTGAATTCCCCTCACCCCCTCCCCGGGGAAAGAGCAACGACCGAAGCGCAAACGAAGGACAGGGTGAGGAGAATTATACGCCATTGGCAATAACACCTGAAGTAGTTATAAAAAATGGTAACAATTTAGTTCTGTGAAAGAGGCTATTAACCTCGTATTCTTCACCGTGGTTTTGTCGCCTACCCCCTTTAATCCCTCCCGGCGGCCGGGAGGGATTAAAGGGGGGTGGAGAAAGATTTTTTTCAAGACCATCGTTTTTTTCAGAACGCTAAATTGTTACAAGTTTTTTAACTCTCTTTTTAAAAATCTCTGCGACCTCTGCGTCTCCTCGGCAAATTGTTTAACACGAGTTAATTATACAAATTTACTGTTTTTAGAGCAGACTCATAGTTTAGAACGTAATATCGTACCGGGCGGTTAAAATACTGTCATTAAAGGAACGGTCGCCGCTGTACAGGATCAGGTCGCCGTTCAGGGAAATACGGCCCAGCCGTGCATGAGAGTAAATCAACCGGCCGTTCAGGTAAGATCGTTTATAATTAAATTCGGTGGTGTTGTTCAATCCGCCCGCATTTGAAGTGGCGGTAGAGTTTACCGAGCCAAATCGCCCGTTGAGGGAAAAAACCATTTTATCTTCCCGGTTAAACACTTTTCCCAAACGATACTCTGCTCCCAAGCCAAAGGAGTTTAAGGATAATTCATTGGAAGAAATGCTGCCGGAGGTGTTGTCGGTTTGCTGGAAGTTGAACTCCAGGCGAGTCATCAGCGGTACTTTGTAGCGGGTTTGCAGGATAAATGAGAAGGTGTTGGAAAGATTGTCAATTTGAGCGTCGGTTCTATCCTCGCGGTTATAACTGAGCAGGTTGAGCGAGAGGCGGTTGTTTAAACCGGAGGCAACGAAGGCGTAGCTGGTGGAAAAGTTAATTGTGTTGGTGTTGTTGTCCTCGGCAAACCGGAGCGGGTCGCTGGATTCGTCAATCCCGTTATTGCGGTTGTAATTGTTAAACCCGAACATCAGCGAGGGCAGGTTGCCCACCGGAAAGTAGGAGATGTTCAGGGCCATGGTGCGGTTTTTGATGGTAGCCGGTTTGATTTCGCTGAGGTTGTTTTCATACTCCTGGTAGCGCAGGTTCAGAAACAACTGGTTGCGGAACAGGCGCAGGTTGTCGGTGATGGTCAGTCCCTTGGAATCCCGCAGCAGAAACGGCTGGGCCAGGCTGCGGAACTCATCCTGGACATATTTATACATCACCGAAAAACTATTGTTGAGAAAATTCAGGCGCATCCGTCCTTCGTAGGCCTTGGCCGGGATGACGATCAGGTATTGGTTGACCGTGATGATGCTGGTAGCCAGGTCGTAGAGGTCCGGGTCGATATCCACCCCGATTTTCTGCAGCGAGTCCAGGGGCTCATCTTTGCCATCCAGGATGTTGGGATTGTAGGCGGAGAGATTAAAGCTGCCCTCCAGAATAAGATGGTTGTTATCCGTGGCAATGTAAATATCGGTTCCGGCGGCGGCGGTTTCCTCGGGATTGCGGCCGTATTGGATCGATTTTACATCATCGCGGCCTTTTACGTAGGTCAGCCCCCACTGGAAGTTCTTCCGCCCCCCGATGCTGGTGCGCAAGCCGCTTACTTCCCGCCGGAAAGTTCCGGGAGAATTGACTTGCAGGATGCCGGTGGAATCCACCCTGCCGACGCCCTCGATATCCCGGCGGGTAATTCCTTTGGCAAAATCCAGGTTGAGGAATTTGAGGTACATTTGCCCGTAGATGCCCCGCAGGAACACATTCTGGAGCAAGTAGGGATTCAGTTGCGGGTAGGTGTCGCCGCCATTGATGCGCAGAAAACGGTTGTTCCAAAAGTTCCATTGCAGCCAGGCCGTATAGCGGTTGATGGGTTGGGCCTGCCGGTTTTCCTGGTTGGAGAAAAACAGGCGCGTGCCAAAAGAAACGTTGCGGTTGGAACCGCGCAGGCGAAACCCGGATTTGGAATAGGTCTCGGAAAGCGTTCCATCCACCAGTTCTTCCCGGCGCACTTCGGCAAAAAAGTTTCCGTTGATGTTCATTCCCACGCTGCTTTTGGGGGTCGGGCCGCGTCGCAATACGGCGGTAAACTGCCACTCTTTGCGGGTCAGCAAGCCCCCGGAGCGGTCGTAGAGTTCCAGGCGGATGGTGTGCCTCCCGGGCGGCACCCGGCGGGGCGAAAAGGTCAGAAAGTCGCTGTAGCCTTTCACGTAGCGGGAAACATCCCAGGTGTTCAGGAACAGTTTGGTTCGCTCCAGGTCCACCTGGCTGGCGTATTGGAAAAACGAGACGGTCAGGATAAACTCATCGGTAAAAATTTCTTCTCCCGGCTCGGGGCTGATCACCACAATGCCGTCCCCGGATTCGATCTCCTGGTTCAGCGCCGCGCTAAAGAGACGGCTTTCCGGGGCGTCTTCGGGAAATTGCTGGCGGGAGCCGTCGGCAAACTCCACCCCGATAAAGTATTCCACCACACTGCCCTGGAATTCCGACAAATCCACACTGGCCAGGTAGCGGAATCCTTCCGGGCGCAGCGGGTGCGATTCAAACCGGCTCGCGCCGAAATCCCGGTAATAGACCCGCATCTCGTGGATGGGGTAACGGAATTGGTTCAAAACATCCAACTCGATGTGCAAATTCAGGTTGTCATCAACATAGGGAGTCGCCGCAAAATCCATTTCCACCCGGCCCCGGGCTTGCAAAGAGCCCCAGCAAACCAGCGCCAGACACATCATCCATACCCATCTGCTCATATCATTTTTCCTGATTTTGTAGTTCAATTCGCATGATTTTTTTCTGTCCGGAGGCGTCGGTAAATTCAAAATCCAGGTTGCCGCCGCCGTTGCCGTCAAACTCATCGTCGGGGATGTCGCCTTTGCCGGTCAGGCGCACCCGGGGCAACTGCGATTTGGAGAGCACTTCCGCGGTTTGCCCTTTGCGGATCAGCACTTTCCCGGCCTCGTTTTTAATCTCCACCACGCCTTCCGTGCAGACATAGCGGGTCGGGCCGAGCGGGGTAGGCTGGATAACCCAAAACTTGGTTCCTTTTACGGAGGCGACGGAGGTTGGCGTGGTCACTTTCAGATTCTCTCTTTGCCGGAACAGGCTCAGGAAAAACGAACCCACCTCGGCAAGAATATTTTTCTCGATGGCTTTCTCTTTGCGCTTCCCCTGGATGGTACAGGTGGAATTCTGTTTGATGCGCAACAAGCTGCGATCATCCAAAAATTTTATGGAGCAGAATGATTTATCGCCGGTTTGCAGCTTGTCTCCGGATTTAAGCACCTGGCCTTTGCGAACCGGAACCGCTTTAAGCGAATTGGCCGGCGTCACCTGCACATCGCCGCGCACCCGGATTACCACGGCAATATTTTCTGCCAGCAGCGAACCGGAAAACAGCACCAGCAACAAGACCAGCCCGATGTAATGAATATTACGTCGCATGGATATTCCTCAATCTTCTCAATATGGAGAATTAATAAACTTCAACTTTGTTGATTTTGACTTCACCTTGCAGGATTTTATTGAGCAGGGAGAGCAGGTCGTTCATTTCTATTTTTTGGCCGTTGTAGATGATGGTTCCGTTCGGTTCAAATCCCTGCTGGCGCAATTGCTGAAGCTGAGATTCCCAGTTCGATCCCAGCAATTGCTCCAGGATGCTCAGAATCTGGGGAGACTGGTTGGCTAAGTTTTCCAGGCTGGTAATCCGGAAGCGAAAAATATCGCTCTCCAGGATGGTGACGCCGGTGCTGGTTTCCACCAGGGATTGTACTTGCCAGAAGTACTCGTAGCCGGGCTCCAGGGAGCGCGCCGGCCCTTCAATCACCCCGTCAAACAAAACCGGGTTGGGCTCGGTGGGATATTGAAAGAACGGCTGGGTCAGGTCCCGCACATAGAGAAACTTGGGCCGGTTGAGGACATCCTGGGCGGTGTTGTCCTCCGGGTAACGTTTCCACACCGAAAGGTTGTAGCGGTCCACCGCCGGGTTGACATCCGAATACCACTGAAAGTACGGAAAGAGGGTGGAGAGTTCCTGGGGGTCTCCGCTTTCGGAGATCGAGCGCCCCGGGAAGATCAGTTCCACCGTGGTGGGATTGGTGACAAAGACGGTGTGGTTGTCGTTGTTGTCGGTAATGGGATCGCCGGGGAGCGGGTTGCCGTTTTGATCCACCTCCAGGCCGCTCAGAATAAAGGCGTAGGTGCCAAAGGGCGCCCGGCCGGTGGCCAGAATCTGGTCCTCCAAATCGGTCACGGCATTCAGATCGATGTTAGCATCGTCAAAATTCAATTCGACGCGCTGGGGCAGTCCGTTCTCATCAAAGACGGTCGCCGAGCCGCCGCTGAGGGTCTGGCTGTTCAGCACCGTGTTGGACATCGGGGGCACATTAAAGGGATTGGTTTGCCCCTCGGCAATCGGCGTACCATTGAGAATGATTTGCAGAATCAGGCGAATCCGGTAGACGTTGGTGGGGGAGTTGTTGCTTAATTGGATCTCAAAGTATTCCGGCACCGCGCCCGTGTTGGTAAAATCAATATCGCCGATGTTAAATATCTGGGCGTCGGGATTCAATATCCGCAAATCCAGGAAAATATCCTGGGAGGCGGTCTGGGCAATACTCAGCGCCGGCAGCAGAGCCGCCAACAGCGCCCATAAACACGTCAAACGAGATTTCATGCAGCACCTCTGTGAAATTTGTAGTCGGGTAATAATCCTGTAAAAAGTATAGAGTTATTTGTTTCTTGGAGTGCGCTAATTCACTTAATGAACAATCCGAAAATATGAAATTGCCGGGGTTGATCCAACTACATTATCTGCAAAAAAGAGGAGAGCTTGAGAAAACATTATTGAGACGTGAATTAGTTTCCGAAAAAATGAAATGTATTTGTGTAGTTGCCTTCATGCAATAGGAATGTCCCCCCTTAATCCCCCGTTCGGCTGAGCTCACGACGAAGCCCGAAATCGGGGGGAAACCGGCCTCCCTCCCCGATTTCGGGGAGGGCCGGGGTGGGGAAATTTCATGGGGAACTCGTTCATCACATTCAAACAATTTCATTTTCATACTAATTCACGGGTCTTTAAGATACTCAGGTTTCAAATTCCACGATGGCTTCACCGACCGAGACCAACTCGTTCTCCTGAAAATTAATTTTGGCGATGACTCCATCCCGCGGCGATTTGACTTCATTCTCCATTTTCATTGCTTCCACGATAAATAGCGGTTCACCGGCCTGAACGGTTTGTCCCTCGCTTACAAAGAGTTTCAGCAGTTTGCCGGGCATGGGCGCGCTGATCTCGTTGCTGCTCCCGGTCATTTGCTCGGCCCCCGGGCGATGGTTGGCGTCCTCCCGCTCGGCAATCTCCAGCGTAAACACCTCCCCGGCAATGCAGACGTAAACCGTCTCTCCGCTCCGGTAAGTGTGCACCAGGCGCTGACCTTGCGAATCTCTCAGCAGCAGGGTGTGCTCATCTACCCGGATAAACTGATACTCGTGGGCCTGTTCATCAATTGTACAGCGCAGGCTGCCTTCGGAAGATTCATCGAGGGTTACCTGGAAAAGCTGATCATTCCATTGAAAGGTTTTCTTCTTCATAGCGTTCATTCTCGCATTTTATTTCCGTTTGCCGAACATGTCCCAGGCTCCGATGGTTTGCCAGGGAGAATCTAAACGGGAATTGGCCGCCCCGGTTGAAGCTTGTTTACGGACTTCGCTGCTCACAGCGGCGGCCGCCAGGGCCAGGGGAAGCAGGTCTGCATCTGCCCGGGGAGACCAATCCGGAAAATGCTGCGGGATAAAGCCGGTATGCAGGTCGCCCTCGATAAAGGCCGGGTGTTCCAGCACGGCCTTTAAGAAAGGAATAGGGGTTTTGACGCCCAAAATGACATAGTCCGATAACGCGGCAATCATGCGCTTGCGGGCCGATTCCCGGTCATCTGCCCAGGTGATCAGCTTGGCTAATATGGGGTCGTAGTGGTGGGTGATTTCCAGGCCGGAGTAAATCCCGGAATCGCAGCGCACCCCGGGGCCTTGCGGTTCTTTGACCAGGTGCACCGTTCCGATCGACGTAAAAAAATTGTTCTCCGGGTCTTCGGCGTAGATGCGGCACTCGATGGCGCAGCCGCGTTGAACCAGGTCTGCCTGTTGGAAGTGCAGCGGTTCCCCTTCGGCAATCCGGATTTGTTCTTTGACCAAATCCACCCCGGCAACCAGTTCCGTAACCGGGTGCTCCACCTGGATGCGGGCGTTGACTTCCAGGAAGTAAAAATTTTTCTCTTCGTCGAGCAGGAATTCCACCGTACCGGCGTTGTTGTATCCCACCGCCTCCATCACCCGGCAGGCCGTTTCCCCCATTTGCCGGCGCAGTTGGGCGTACAATGCCGGTGAAGGGGTCTCCTCGATGATTTTCTGATGGCGGCGCTGGATGGAACATTCCCGCTCGAACAAATGAACCACATTGCCGTGCTGATCGGCCAATACCTGGAATTCCACGTGGCGCGGCTTCTGCAAATACTTTTCGATGTAGACCGTGGCGTTGCCAAAAGCGGATTTGGCCTCGCGGCGTCCCGCCTCCACGGCGGCTTGCAACTGCTCCGGGGTGTGCACAATGCGCATTCCCTTGCCCCCCCCGCCCGCGGAGGCTTTCACCATCAGCGGGTAGCCCACCGTTTCGGCAATGCTGCGCAGGGCCGGCCAATCGTCGCCGTGGATCTCTGCGCCGGGCGTAATCGGCACACCGGCCTTGCGCATGGTTTCCCGGGCGGTCAGCTTGTCGCCCACCATCTCCATCGCCTCTGCCGAAGGGCCGATGAAGATCAGTCCCTCTTCCTGGCAGCGCCGGGCAAATTGAGCGTTCTCGGATAAAAATCCGTAGCCGGGATGGACGGCCTGGCATTTCCTTTCTTTTGCGGCGGTAATAATCCGTTCGATGTTCAGATAGCTTTCCAGCGGCGCCGCCGGACCGATTTCCACCGCTTCCTGCGCCTGTAAAACATGGAGCGCCTGCCGGTCCGCCTCCGAATACACCGCTACCGGGGTAATTCCCAACTCCCGGCAAGTGCGAATCACCCGCACGGCAATCTCACCGCGATTGGCAATTAAAATCTTTTCAATCTTCATACGTTACGCTTCTTCATTTTTCGTCCAAGACAATTAAGCCACAGAGCCACAGAGAACACAGAGATAATTTTAAAGGATGTATCTTTTAATTCCTTCTTTAAGCAATTTGGAATTGAAATTCATTAATAAACCTACCTTAATACCCACCTAACTTCATATAACTTAAAATTTGCGCCTCAAACACAGGGTCGAATCGTTCTACACTTTTTAGTTCGACTACAACTAAGTTTTCAACCAATAAGTCGATTCGAAATTCGCCGATTCGGTGTCCCTTATATTCTACAGGAAGTGCTTTTTGTCGCTCGTATGTCAAACCCTGAGTATTCAGTTCAATGCATAATGCAGATTCGTAAATTGATTCAAGTAATCCGGCGCCTAATGTTCTATGAGCTTCAATAGACCTTATTACTCTTTAATTGTCTGTAAATATTAACCTTAAAAATCCATGTCATTTCCTGCCTACGGCAGGCAGGCGAACGAAGCGCAGCGTAGAGAGAAATCTGTTTGTATACGATACTATGTTGGCTAAAATACTTGAAAAGTAAAGACAAAGTCTCGAGTGCTAACAGATTTCTCTCTTCGTTCGAAATGGCATAAGTTATGTAGTAATATAAACTTAGTTTAGAATAAGGTCTAATTGCACACCCAATAATTTTTTCAGTTATTTTATTGATTTCCATCTCTGCGATCTCTGTGACTCTGTGGCAAAACAACAAAAACAAACTTTGTTTGCGCCGCACGCTACATCCGGAACACCCCAAATTTCTGCTCCGGAATCGGCGCATTGAGCGACATGGCGATGCCCAGGCCCAGCACGGTGCGGGTTTCCGCCGGATCGATGACGCCGTCGTCCCAAATCCGGGCGGTGCTGTAATAAGGGCTGGCTTCGTACTCATATTGCGCTAAAATTTCCTGGCGGAATTTCTCCACATCTTTTTTAGAGACCTTTTCGCCCTTTTTCTCGAGTGAGCGTTTACGCACCGTGGCCAGCACATCGGCGGCTTGCTCTCCGCCCATGACGCTGATCCGTCCGCTGGGCCACATCCAGAGCAGGCGCGGATCGTATCCCCGGCCGCACATCCCATAATTCCCGGCCCCGTAAGACCCGCCCACAATGATGGTGAATTTGGGCGTCTGGGCATTGGCAACGGCGTGCACCAGCTTGGCCCCGTTGCGGGCAATCCCGCCGTGCTCGTACTCTTTGCCGACGATAAATCCGGTAATATTCTGCAGAAACAAAAGGGGGATTTTCCGCTGGGTGCACAGGTTGATAAAATGCGCCCCCTTTAGAGAGCTTTCGCTGAACAGCACCCCGTTATTGGCGATGACGCCGATGGGGTAGCCCATAATCCGGGCAAACCCGCACACCAGGGTGGGGCCGTAATACTCCTTAAACTCCTGAAAACGGCTGCCGTCGACAATCCGGGCAATCACCTCGCGCATGTCAAACGATTTGCGGATATCCTCGGGAATGATACCGTATAGTTCCCGGGGATCGTAATACGGCTCCTCCGGTTCTTTCCGGTC
>JAJRYW010000443.1 GCA_024275555.1 Calditrichota bacterium
GTTAAACAATCGCTGCAAGATGTCATTAACACCGCCCCGGTAGCCGGGGCAGGTGTTAATGAGAAAGAAATTATTACATAGCCGTTTTAACGGCTTTCCATTGTGCAATTTGACATGCACCAAAAAAATACATATTGCTCTTTTTAAAACATTACCTTAGGTGAGAAAGTTGAATTTTGAAAACCTCAAAAATATTAAGCGAACCGTAAAATTAAAGGATCAAGATTAGAGATTCAGTTGAATGATTTAGGGGGCGGAATCAAACAGCACAAAGACGAATAAAAGGCCGCTGCGGATGCGCACTGAAACCGATTCGGCGGTGCTGTAATTGCTGAGTCCCTCACGCTGTCCGAAAATTAGCGGATCATTGTCGAGCGGGAAGGCCAGGCCCCGGGTGCGCACGCCGCCGGCGCGGGCCAGGGGGATCAGCGAAATGGTTTGCCCGGCCGGCCCGTTGTATTCCCAGCGATCCCGCACGATAAACACCTCCGCATGGGGCGTTAGCAGCCGCAGGTTGATTTCCTGATCGTAGCGGCTTAACACCGAGAGATTGTTGAGAGTATGATCCAAACGCTTCCCGGCCGCTCCCAGCACGGTCAGATCCGTTACGTCTAATTGCAGCGCATGTTGGAGCGATTTCTCCAGGTCATTCGACTCCTGGGAGGGACGGTGTACGAAAATAGTTCCCGGGAGTTTTTGGCGCACCGCCGGGGTGAGCGAATCCAGGTCGCCCACCACGCAGGCCGGTTTAAAACCATGCTGCAAGGCAACCGCCGCCCCGCCGTCTGCAGCAAGGACGACATCAAAATGGGTCTCCCCCAAATGCTTTATCTCCGCGCCGGTAACTTCTCCGTTGGCAAACAGTAGTCCGGTTTTCATGCTGGACCCCGGTTAATGAGTATTGGTTTGTACTACTTTTCCTCTTTCCGAATCACCGGGGCTGGCTATGGCCAAACACCGACAGAAGGGATAAACCTTAGTTGTTGTTTACTGAAAAATCGAATGGCTCGGTAGCAAACGGTATAAACTGCACTTTTTTATTTGATTCCACATTCCCATTTTGGCGGTATTCAATTTTTCCGGCAATCTCGGTGGAATCGATCACTCCCCACCAATTATTCATTGCATTCACCGTATCAGATTCCGGCGATTTAGAATCAGGTAAAATCACGATGTTAAGATCGTTATTGATAATATTGTTAAAATGCAACTCAGGTGTTGCAGAAAATATGAAAAGTGCAATACCACAATTTTCAATCATGTTATTAATGATTAATGCTCTGGAGTCATTTGCGCAACGGATTCCTCCCAAAAAGTCGGGTGCACCGTGAATCCAATTGCCCTGAATGATTGTGGAATCAAATTGCACGATGATGCTCTCTGTAACCGTATTCTTTTCGATAATCCCTTTACCACCGATAACGCTGATAATATTGGCTTCGTTAGAAACAATGTGTACCTCGTTGCACCAAAATGTATTTAGCCGGTCAAGACGACAATTCATAATTCGGGCGGTTCCATAATTCCAATCTATTTCATCTAATTCTGTCCATTTAATTATACTCTGTTCAGATTTACTGGTATCGGAGAAGAGGAAAATGTACCCATAAGGCGTTATACCGTCAGAACTCCTGAAGACAATTTTTTGGGTGGAGTCTCCGGAGCAGATGAGCGTTCCGTCAATCCATATTTCCGGGTCCCGGAAATACCCTCCCGCCGGATCAGGCTCATACACTGTATTTTTTACAATTTCAATGACTGTTCCGGGTTGAATTTCCAGCGTGCCATTTGGGGTTACCCGGACATCTTTATCCACAACTACCGGCTGAGTCGCAGGCCCCCAAATGACATGCGAATCAATTACAAGGGGCGGAGTTTTGGGGTTGGTAATATCATCTTTGCAGGTAAAAAACAGACAACCGGCGGCAAGTAGAATGGCAAGGATAAAAGGTAATTTCATATTCATCGTCTTTATTAAATTTGCACCCTTTATGTACTTAATCCGCCCCAGATGCTCAGCAGGCTACAGTTCTACCCGGGCGTTTAGAAAAACGTGCCGGTCCGCCGCCGGGAAGAAAGTTGCGCCTTCCCCGTGGGCGATGTAGAGTTTATCGAATAAATTGCGAATATGCAACTGTAAGTGCACCTTCACCCCGGAAATCAGCGATTGCAAATCATAGCCGACCATCCCGTGGAACACCGTGTAGGGATCGACGCTGTTGTCATCATTCTGGAAATTGTCGGTGTACTGTTTGCCGACATGCTGCATCAGCAGGGAGGCGTTCAGGCCGGATTTTTGGTAGCTCAGCCGGGCGTTGGCCAGGAAGTCGGGAAAACCCGCCACGGAATTGCCGTCCAGAACGACGGCTACCGGATTTCCTTCGGAATCGGTTTCATAAGAAGTGTATTTTGTGAGTTCATTCTTGCTGTAAGTCAGGTTGCCGCTGAATTGCAGTCCCCCGGCCAGGCGAGTCGCGGCGCTCAGTTCCACCCCGGCGTGGAGGGTGCGCTGGGCGTTTCCGGTGATCGGCTGGCCAAAAACATCCAGCCCCCCTTTTTTGATGATCTCATCCCGGAAATCCATGTAATAGAGGTTGATGCTGCCCCGTTGCTCGTCGCCGGAGTAGCTCAGCCCTAACTCGATGTCGTTCAGTTTCTCCGGCCTGGTCAAGGGTTTGCTGAAATCGAAACGGTCGTCGGGCTGCCGCTCAAATTCCGGCAGGACGCCCCAGGAAGATTCCGCTGCATCATACAGATTTTTTAAGCGGGGCTCCCGGCTGGTGCGGGAAAAACTGATGAAGACATTAGCCCGGGGGGTGAGGTGATAGTTGAAACCCAGGCGCGGGTTGAGAAAGTTGTAATCGGTGCTAAAATCGTTGCCGACAAACTGTTCATCATAGAGACGGTAGCGTTTGAAGGTGTATTGCAGGTCAAACCTGGCGCTCAGGCGCGGATTGATTTGGTAAGTGGTGTGCAGATAAGGCGCAAGCAAATCTTTGCCGCCTTTATATTGATAAAATCTGCGGTCGCCGATGTAATTGCGTCCGCTAAAGCCGCTTTCCGGCAGCGCTTGCGGCAGTTCGTCGGGATTGGCCTTTTGGATGCGGCCCCAGTGCAGGGAGCGGTGAATCCGGAACTCGCCGCCTACGATGACCCGCCATTGGGGGCTCTCCCAGGTCAGGTTGGTCAGCCAGCCGGCCTGCTTGTTGTCCACGTAAGCGCGGATGAGCAGGTCGTTGGGCGCCTTCCACACCGAATCCGGCGAAATGTCGAAACCGAACTCCGGGGTAAGCCGCAGGTACTGGTAAGCCGCCCAGCCCCCTCCGGAAAAGTCGAAAAAGCCGTAGCCGCGGATGCCCAGGAGCGTGTTGCTGATGGTCAGTTGATCGTTGACCTGGTAGCGATGAATCAGCTCCAGGTGGGGCTGGTTGAAGTTCTCGACCTCATCCGGCCGGGTGATGGGGTTGATGGTGCGCTGCCGGGGATCGTTGGCCTGTGCTTTGGAAACGCCGTAATAGGCCAGGTGATCCTTGATCGGCCCGCCGTAGAAATGCAAACGCAGGGAAGAACGCTTGCCAAACCGCGCTGCACCGACAAAATAGCTCTTAAAATCCACCCAGGACCGATCCCGGTATCCGTCGCTCTTAATCTGGGAGAAGCGGCTGAAAATCACGTAGCGATCCTTGATCAGCCCGCTGTTGTAGGCCAGGGAGAGTTTGCGGGTGTTAAAGGAGCCGAAGCCGCTGTAGGCGGCAATCCGGCGTTCCGGGGAAAAACGGGCCGTGATGATGTTCACCGAGCCGCCGATAGCCGGGGGGCCGTAGAAGGCGCTCCCGGCGCCTCGCTGCACCTGCACATCTTCCACATTGCCCAGCAAATCCGGAAAATTCACCCAGTAGACATTATGGTCTTCGGGATCATTTTGGGGAACCCCGTTAATCATCACCGAGATGCGCCGCTGATCGAAGCCCCGGATGGAAAGGTAGTTGTAGCCGATGGCGTTGCCGCTTTCCGAGTAGGAGGTGGTGGAAGGCAATTCGCTGAGCATGGCGGGGATATCCTGGGCAAAATAGCGCTGCTCGATCTCTTCCCGCTTTAAGGTGCTAAAAGCGGCCGGGGTTTTTCCGGCAACGGCCCGGGTAGCCACCACGGTAATTTCTTTTCCCAGCAGCGGGGTGGGAATTAAGCGAACCTCCACTCTTGCGGTTTGCCCGGCCGGGATGTGAATACGGCTCTTAAACTCGCGGTAACCTAAAAATCCCACGGTTAACCGGTAATCCCCGGCGGGGAGATTCTCCAGCAGAAAAGTTCCGTCCTCCTCCGAGGTGGTTCCCTGGTTGACGGCCTCCAGGTAGATATTGGCGCCGGCCAGCGGATCGCCGCTGTCGGCGTCAAGCACCACCCCGATCAGTTTTCCGTTTTGCGCCGAGAGGCTGCTGCAGATCAGCAGCGCCGCCCCAATAATATGTAGCAATTTCATCTTCTGCCTCCTCGATTGGTACATAAAAAAAACCGTTTCCAGCGCAGAAAACGGTTTCAGGGCAAATGAAATGGTCAAGATCAATTGCGCCGTCTTCCTACGCTGGTATTAACCAGATCAGGTTCCGAGGGTGTCTTTCTCAGCCTTCTCTTGCGGAAGGCGCCCCTGACGGACAGACAAATTTAGCCCCGTTCCGGGCCTTAAACAACTAAGTTTTACCGAATTGCTCCCTTAAAGCGCCCCGGTTTGAGCGGGACGGGGCGAAATAAACGGACTTTAGCCTCTTCTATATCAAAACACTAGTGTCCGGTTATAAGTCGAATAAAGACAGTTGGTTACAAATGCGTTGTTCTTGGTTTTTGTGTTCAACATTCGTAACCAGTTGTAAAATATCAACTTTTTCAAACACACTTACGCTCAAAA
>JAJRYW010000444.1 GCA_024275555.1 Calditrichota bacterium
AGCAACAGCACGATATCCCCATTCTGCTCCAGTCCAACCGCCCGGAGAACCGCGCCAAGGCCCACGAGGTGGAAGCCTCTTTTTTGGTGAAGGATTCCCCCACCCTGCTGAACGACCTGCGTCAGTTTATGATCGACCATTTCAGTTTTGGTGATTTTGTTTTTCGCACCCCGGACGGCCGCGAAGTGGGGCGCGCTAAAGATTTGCTCTCCCTGGAAAAACAACTGCATATTGTGCCGGAAGAAAGCATTCGCTATCACGCGGATCATAACCACTTTTCCAATTGGCTGAAAGCACGGACGGAGTTTTGGCTGGCGCACAAACTTCGGCCGCGCAAAGTGTCCGATTTCGCCTCGGTGGAAGAGTTGCGCAAAAAGCTGATTGCTGTGGTGCAGCACTATCGCAAATCCCGTCAGCGAGGGGCCATCACCGATTTTGACAAGGAGACCTTTGATCCGCATGGCAGTTTTGCCCGCATTGGCGGGGGCAGCCTGGGCGGCAAAGCGCGCGGATTAAGTTTTGTAAATCTGCTGATCAACTACTCCAATCTTCAGAACAGATTTAAAGATGTGATTATCCAGGTGCCCCCGGCGGTGGTATTGGGCACGGATGTGTTCGATTACTTCATCGAAGAGAACAATTTGCGCCATTTTGCCCTCTCGGAGACGGACGACCGCAAGATTATCCGGCGCTTCCTGGCGGCGGACAAGTTCCCTCCCGGGGTGGTCGAGCAGCTTTTCCAGTTCCTGGAAATTATTCGGTCGCCCCTGGCGGTGCGTTCTTCCAGCCTGCTGGAGGATTCTCAATATCATCCCTTTGCCGGCGTATACGCAACCTACATGCTGCCTAACAATCATTTCAATTCCGATGTACGTTTGCGGCAACTGCTCAATGCCGTAAAACGGGTGTATGCATCCACTTTCTTCAGCCACACCAAGGAATACATCAAAGTTACCAGCTACCGGCTGGAAGAAGAAAAAATGGCCGTAATTATCCAAAAGATGGTCGGGGCGACCCATAACGGGCGGTTTTATCCCGATTTTGCCGGGGTGGTGAAGTCGCATAATTTTTACCCGGTGGGGCCGCAAACCTCCTCGGACGGCATTATTTCCGTGGCGCTGGGATTAGGGAAAACGGTGGTAGAAGGAGGAAATTGTGTTAAGTTTTCTCCCCGCTATCCCAATCATATTCCCCAATTTTCCACGATTGACGAGGCCCTGGAACACAACCAGCACGAGTTTTATGCACTGGACCTGCGCGCCGAAATTACCGAGGACCTGGATTCTTACGAGCGACTGGTGCGGGCCTACCCGCTTAGCGCCGCCGAAGAAGACGGCACACTCTACCATGTCGGCTCAACCTACTCGCACGAAAACCACGCCATCTACGACGGGCTTTCCCGCCAGGGGAGCCGGGTGGTCACTTTTGCGCCGGTGCTGAAGCACAAAATTTTTCCCCTGCCCCAGATTTTGGAGGAACTGATGGAAATGGGACGCCGGGGTATGGGCACTCCCATCGAAATTGAATTTGCAGTGAATCTGTCTACTCCCCCCAACCAGCCCCGGGAGCTGGGAGTCCTGCAGATGCGCCCGCTGGTGCTGAACCGGGAACTGGAGCAGTTAAACCTGGAAGTTTGTGACAACTCGGACCTGATCTGCCGCAGCGACAAGGTGTTGGGCAACGGCCTGTTAAGCGACATCTACGATATTGTCGTGGTTGATTACGAGACGTATGACCGCGCCCGCAGTGTTGAGGTGGCCCGGGAAGTCTACCATTTCAACTCGCTGCTGACTTCGGAAAACCGGCCTTATCTGCTGATCGGGGTGGGACGCTGGGGCACTATGGACCCCTGGTTGGGGATACCGGTGCGCTGGGAACAAATTTCCGGGGCGCGGGCTATTGTGGAAGCGGGTTTTAAAGATATGGATGTGGCCCCCTCCCAGGGATCACATTTTTTCCAAAATATTACCTCGTTTATGATCGGCTACTTTACGGTCAGCTCCTATCGCAAAGACAGCTTTGTAGACTGGGCCTGGCTGCGCAGCCAACCGGCCCGGGAGGAGAAAGAGTTTACCCGGCATCTGCGCTTTAAAGAACCGATTATCATCAAAATGAACGGGCAGAACCACCGGGGAATTGTCATCAAACCGAAGGCGACTTGCTAAGTTTGACGGGTTTTGTGTTTATCCAGGCTGGTGCGGATCTGGGCTAACAGTTCTGCCACGCGGAAGGGCTTGGGCAAAATTCCGCTGACTTCCATCTCCAGGAGCTGATCGGAGTTGTTGGCGCTATATCCGCTGGCAATAATAACCGGTTGATGAGGATCGATCTCCCGAATATGGCGGAGGGCCTCCTTCCCATCCATCTTGGGCATTACCATATCCAGAATAATCAGGTCGATTGAAGTGTGATGTTGGCGGTAATATTCCACCGCCTCCAGGCCGTTTGCAGCTTGCTCAACCCGGTAGCCGGCGCTTTCCAGGGCGTCTTTCAGGAATTCCTGAATAATCTCCTCGTCATCAACCACCAGAATGGTTTCCGATTTGCCGGGCCGGGCCGGGATGATGGAGGTTTTGGAAAGAACCGAGCGTTCACTGGCCGGTAAGTAGATGTTGAACCGGGCCCCTTTGCCCGGCGGACTGTCAACTTCAATAAAACCGCCGTGCTTTTTGATGACGCCGTACACCAGGGAAAGCCCCAGGCCGGTTCCCTTCTCTTTGGTGGTAAAAAAGGGATCGAATATTTTTTCGCGGATGGAGTCGTCGATGCCCGGCCCGGTGTCGGCGATGCTGACCGATACAAATTCGGTCTGCAACGCTTCCGGCAAGGGAACACGCTCTTTGGGCAGCACCACTTTGGCGGTTCGGATGGACAATTTACCGCTGTCCTTCATGGCCTCGCCGGCGTTGACACACAAGTTAATTATGACCTGCTGAATTTGGCTTCGGTCTACTTCTACCGCCGGCAACTGCTCGCTTAACTGCATTTCGATTTCGATAGTTTTGCCGATGGTATTGTGGATGATCTTCAAGGTGTCGCTCAGGATATCATTTATATTTGCCGTTTCCACAATGTGTTGGCCGCCCCGCGCAAAACCAAGCAACTGGCGGGTTAAGTCCGCTGCGCGTACAGCGGAACTCTCGATAATATCGACATACTTATAGATCGGCTCCCTCTCCTCCAGGCTGGTTTTGATAAAAGAAGCGTAACCCAGGATGCTGCTGAGAATATTGTTGAAATCATGGGCGATTCCCCCGGCCAAAAGACCAATCGATTCCATCTTCTGGGCAAGCTGAAGCTGCTGTTCCAACTTACGGGTTTCGGTCACATCGTGGAGGATTCCCCGGTAGGCGGTAAAGTGCTGGCGTCCGTCCCGGATTATGGACACAGTGGCCAGGAAAAAGATCTCCTGGTCATCCTTGCTTTTCCAGCGAATCTCCTCGTTATCGAGAACTTCGGTCATTTCCAGTTGAGTTAAGAACTGCTGATACACCCGGGGGCTCTGAAACACCCGGGTGGGAATATCCAGCGCCAGGACTTCCTCCTTCGAAGCGTAGCCCAACGATTCCACCCCGTCGGGATTGATATCGACAAAGCGTCCTTCCGGTGTGGCGATAAAGACGACATCTTTGGTCTCTTCAAAAAGAGTGCGGAATTTTTCTTCCGACCGTCGCAGTTCCTCGGTTTGCTGCTCGAACTGCCACTCCAGTTTTCGCAGGTATCGTTCTTTGGAGAAGTAGCGATTAATGGCAAACAGGGCCATCACCAGCCAGGCCAGGCCAATGGTCCAAAACCACCAGGTCTTATAAATCGGCAGATTGATCAGCAGTTCCGGAGAAGGCGTTGCCCTGCTCCAGACGCCCAGGGCGTTTTGAGCTTGTACCAGCAAGGAGTAACGCCCCGGGGGTAAATTGGTGTAACGCACCTGGTTAAATCCCCGCGGGGTCACCGGGATGAAAGACTTATCAAATCCTTTTAACTGCACCCGGTAACGAACTGCGTTTTCGTCAATAAACGAATACGCCTGAAAGAAAAAGCGCACCGAATTCTGGCTGGCAGAAAGTTCCAGGGGCTTGCGAAAAGAGAAATGTTCGTTATTGACTTCCAAGCCGAGGATTTTTACCACCGGCGGAGGGACGTCCCGGTAATCAAAGCGTTCCTGGTAATAGGAAAGGCCGCGCGCGGTGCCTACCCAGATACGCCCCTGGCCATCCTGGATAAGTGCGGAACGGTTTACTTCCGACCCGGCCAGTCCCTCCCGGGGGCCGTAGCGGCGCACCTTCCGGTTGTCGATCACAAAAACACCCTTGTCCGTGCCCACCCAGAGGCGATGCCGGTCGTCTTCCAGCAACGCATAGACCGGCAAGTTGGCTTCCGGGTGCTTCCGGTACACCGGAACCAGACCATCTTCTTTTAACTCGAACAAACCGCCAAAAGTACCCACCCAGGTTCTATCGTGATAATCCTCCAACACGGCAAAAACATTATTGCCCATGCCGCTGTCCGGCGCCTGGATATTTGTCCAACGGTTGTCCCGGTAACGGATCAACCCGCGGTTAGCCGTAGCAAAATAGAGCGTTTCCCGGTTGCCGGCAAAAATTTTGCGCACATAAACCCGGGGAAGATTAGCCGGGTAAGCATTCACAAACTGGTTGTTTTGCAACTGGTAAATCCCAAAGCCGCTAATCCATACGGTTCCCTGCTTGTCGATGTGTACTGAGGAAACAAATTGGCCGCTATCGGGATTCCAGAATGTTCGGTAGGTGGTAAAACGGAAATCGGGATCGATCTTGATCACCCCCACGCCGGAGACCGCCGCCCAGGTGTTCCCCCGGGAATCAGCCGCCAGGTCAATCACC
>JAJRYW010000445.1 GCA_024275555.1 Calditrichota bacterium
AAACGTCACTTCGTACTTGCTGGCTTCGACGGGCTCAGCCAGCAGTCCCAGCCAGGAGGCTGAGCCCGTCGAAGCCGAGAGTGCCTGAAAAAGTGTCGTTTATTCAATGCCATTTACTTAAAAGGTTCGAATAAATTTATCTTTTTGATCTTCGGAATTATTTTTGGATTTTTACTCAGCCGGGCCGGGGCTACCACTTATCGGTTTATGCAAAGCGGTTTCTTTTCCAAGATTTTCAATTGTTTGGGGTGATGGGAACAGCAGCCGGTGTTGGAGCGGTTGGGGTCGCCATCCTGAAGAAGACCCGCGCACGCGCCCTGCTGGGCGGCGAGCCGCTGAGCTCCCCGGGAAAGCCCTATGGCAAATCCCTGATCCCCGGATCAATTCTGTTCGGAATGGGATGGGGTCTGGCCGGCGCCTGCCCGGGCGCCGGATTAGCCATGCCGGGAGAAGGAAAACCGGGTATGTTGTTTACCCTGGGCGGGAGGTTCCTTGGCGCCTATCTCTACGGTGTGCAGGTATCCTGTAAACCGGAGGCTGATTCCGGGGCGGCCATGACGGAAACGAGTTTGTAACGGAGGAACTATAGATTAAAGATTAAAGTCGTTACTCGTTACTCGTAAACACGGAACACATTTCATAATCCCCTGTTCGGTTAAGAGACGAGGAGATTCATGAACTACGGTTTTATAATCGATAACCGCAAATGCATCGGTTGTCACGCCTGCACCGTTGCCTGTAAATCCGAGCACGATGTCCCCCTGGGAGTCAATCGCACCTGGGTGAAGTATATCGAAAAAGGTCAATTTCCCCATACCCGGCGGGTGTTCTCGGTAATGCGCTGTAATCATTGCAGCGAGGCTCCCTGTGTGGAAATCTGCCCGGTGCAGGCGTTGCACTACCGGGATGACGGCATTGTCGATTTTGACAATCGCCGCTGCATTGGCTGTAAAGCCTGCACCCAGGCCTGCCCGTACGACGCTCTCTACATCGATCCCAATACCTATACGGCCGCAAAATGTAATTACTGCGCTCACCGGATCGACTTGGGCCTGGAACCGGCCTGCGTCAATGTCTGCCCGGAACGCGCCATTATTTCCGGGGATATCGACGACCCGGCGGCGGAGATTTCCCAACTGCTTTCCCGGGAAATTGTGACCGCCCGTAAGCCAGAAAAAGGCGTGCGCCCCAAGCTGTTTTATATCAACGGGGATGAGGCCTCGCTGAAACCGGTCGCCGCCGAACCGCAATCTCAATACTTCTGGAATTCGCAGCACAGCGGCGTCGGCCATTTTGCCAGGTACGCCGAGGAATTGATCGCCAAAGCAGACCCGCTTCAAATGGCGCAGCAATTGAACGGCCCCCAGGGCGCCGGTCAACCTGATTCCACGTCGACGCCGGCTGCCGGCCTGCCGCAAAAAAGCGGGGAGGCGCTGCCGGAGAAGGCCCGGCGCGTGTATGACGCCCCCTCGAAAGGGATTCTATGGGGATGGGAAGTCTCCGCGTATGTATGGACAAAAGCTGTCGCCGCGGGTGCGTTTTTGATCCCCTTTTTAGCATCGCTGATTGGCCCGGCGCTGCCGGAAAATTCACCTGGATGGGTAGGCGCGGCAGGCGCCCTCATTTTTCTGGCCCTGACCGGCGCCCTGCTGGTAAAAGACCTGGATAAACCGGCGCGCTTTGCCTACGTACTCTTGCGTCCCCACTGGAGTTCCTGGCTGGTGCGGGGCGGATACGCTATTACCGTTTACGGCGGCCTGGCAACACTCTGGGGAGCAGCAAGCTACCTGAACATCCCCTGGCTCCGCGACTTGGCTGCCTGGGGCGGAGCGCTGTTTGCCCTGATTACCGCGGTTTATACGGCCTTCTTATTTGCCCAGGCCAAAGGAAGAGATTTCTGGCAAAGCCCCGCCCTGGCGCTGCACATGCTGGTTCATGCCTTCCTGGCCGGAGCAGCATTCTTTGCCCTGGTTCAGCCATTCCTGCCGGTTCACCCGGCCTGGGGGGAATTCCTGAATTCTGTGCTTACCGCAGCAATCGGCGTCAATTTATTGATTTTAGCCGTGGAAATGGCCACCCCGCATCCCACGCTCGACGCCAAAAAGACGGTGGGCTTGATCCTTAACGGCCCCTTCCGGAACAAATTTTGGCTCGGGTCGGTGCTCATCGGCAATATTGTTCCCTTGTTGCTGATCTGGCTTGGAGGCGTAAGCCTGCTTCCGCTTACCGGCGCGTTGGCGCTCATAGGAATGTATATCAACGAGCACATCTGGGTGCGCGCCCCGCAAATGATCCCGTTGAGCTAAATCCGCTTAAAACAAGATTAGAAGATTGAGGTAAGCGGGTAACGAGTAACGAGTAATGAGTAAAACGTAAAACGTAAAACGTAAAACGTAAAACGTAAAACGTAAAAATTTAGTTACTATTCAGCAAATGAAGACTTACCGTTCGCTCATTTTGGGGGCTGTTTTCGAAATTCTTGGTGATTTCCTATTCGAAAGTTCTCGTTTGGGGAAAAATTCACGCTTGGCCACAGTTTCATACACAGAACCTTTGGTTTTACGTGGAAATCAATCGAGGACTCTCCAACTG
>JAJRYW010000021.1 GCA_024275555.1 Calditrichota bacterium
CGATTTTTCGGTGTCGACAAAGACATCCCCGTAGCGGTCCTCTTCCCGGGCTTTCTCGATGCGCACTTTCTGGTGCCAGCAGTGCATCCCGCTGATCGGGTCCGGGTGCACCGGGAAGGTAATATTCTGATGCACACCGCCGTCGCTCCAGAAGATCCGCGCCGAATCGGGATCCTTGCTTTTCCAGGGACGCACCCCGTCCAGCACACGCATGCGCCATTTGCCGTTCTCACTTTCGATCTTTACCAGGTTGGTTGCCCAGCGGTTGCCGACCTTATCCTGGGGCCGCCGCCAGCGTCCGATGTGGTGCGAACAGGCCGCCACCCCCGGCTTCATTCCTTCGGTGACCCAAACTTTATCCACAAAATAGCCGATTTCGGTATTCACCCGCACCAGGTCGTTGTCTTTGACGCCGATTTTCTCCGCGTCACGGGGATGCATCCAGATGGGGTTGCGATTGGAAATCTCCGCCAGCCACTTGGCGTTGCCGGAGCGGCTATGGATGAGCGTGGGCAAGCGGAAGGTCGGAACCAGCGGAAAATCGCCCTTCTCCCGCTCCATTTTCTCCTCATGGATATGGCTCTTAATATAGACAGGCAATTTGTATTCCGGCCAGCCCCATTCCACCAATGTTTGCGAGTAGAGTTCCTGTTTACGGGTGGGCGTGGGAAAGCCAACCCGGGCAACCCCGTCGATCATCACCCCGATGGCTTTGCCGTTTTTACGGATCACCCCGGTTTGCGGATCGGCTTCGCTGCCGGCCAGTTCTTCCGGGGTAAGTTGCTTCAGGTGTTTATTGTAGGAAGTCTTTTCCACCTCGAAGGCGCCGTATTTTTTCATATAATCCAGGGGGGAGAGTCCCTCGGCTTCGGCTTTTTCCGGCAATCCGGAGACCCGCTCAAAAATATACCGGTAATATTCATCAATGGTGATTTTCTCCCCGGGCCGGTAGGGGGAGATAAAATGCTCCCGCACGCCCAGGCTCCCATCGGGGTCCATCCGCCAGGAGAGTTCGATCCAGAACTCGTCTTCTTCCCAGACCTCGCCGGGATTGGCCTGGTAGGTGAACTCCACCGGCTGGCCCATGCGGCGCATCGCTTCGCGCAGCACCGGCTGGCGGAAGGCCACCCACATGCCGGAATGGGTTTCGTAGCTGATCAAATCATGGCGCTCCCCGGCGTGGCCCATCGGCAGCACATAATCGGCGTAATAGGCGGTCTCGTTCCAGGTGGGCGTTAAGGCAACGTGCAGGCCCACCTTGCTTTCATCGCTCAGCGCCTCGATCCAGGAAAAACCGTCCGGGTAAGTCCAGACCGGGTTAAACACCCGCGTAAAATAGACATCCAGCTTACCCCGTCCTTCTTTGAGGAAATGGGGCAGCAATTCGCTCATCTCGAAGTGGGCCAGGGGGTATTCATTGGGAAAATGCAGTTCGTTCCAGAATTTTTGCGCCGGCGGTTTATCGAAAAACTCCGGTTTAAACTTATTCCAGGCGCTGGGGGAGACGCCGCCCTTGGTACCGACGCTGCCGGTGAGTACATTGAGAAAATGCAGACAACGCGCCACGGCCCAGCCGCCCAGGTTGCCGCTGCCGGCGCTGCGCCAATTGTGCGTGGCCAGACGGGTTCCCGCCTCGCCAACTTTACGGGCCGCTTCAATAATCATCGCCGCGGGAACGCCGCTCTCCTGTTCGGCAAACTCCGGGGTAAATTCACGGTACTCCTCAATCAAAGCCTCGATGAAGGCTTCAAAAGTGGTAGCAGGGGCAGGGTGTTCTTTGTGCATATACTCCCGCCAGTTCACCCAGTTTTCCAGGAACTCCCGGTTGTATAAGCCCTCCTGCAGGATAATCCGCGCCATGGCTAACAACACCGCCGCTTCGGTTCCGGGATAGGTGGGCATCCAGTAATCGGCCATGCTGGCGGTGTTCGACAGACGGGGATCCATCACCGCCAGTTTCGCCCCGTTCATCATCCCTTCCATAATCCGCTGGGCGTGGGGATTAAAATAGTGGCCGCTCTCCAGGTGGGCGCTGATCAGCAAAATGAATTGGGCGTGGGCGTGATCCGGGGAAGGGCGATCGTAGCCCTGCCAGATGGCGTAACCAAACCGCGCCCCCGCAGAACAAATATTGGTGTGACTGTTATGGCCATCCACCCCCCAGGATTGCAGCACCCGGTTGGCGTATCCTTCGTGCCCGGGGCGTCCCACGTGGTAAGCAATCTCATTATTGCGTCCTTCCCGCAGCGCCTTTGCGATTCGCCCGGAGATATCCGTCAAGGCCTCTTCCCAGGAAACCCGTTCCCACTTTCCTTCGCCGCGCTTTCCGGCCCGTTTTAAGGGATACAAAATTCGATCCGGATCGGTAATCTGGTTAATAGTGGCCGGGCCTTTGGCGCAATTGCGGCCCCGGCTGCCGGGATGATAGGGGTTGCCCTCAAACTTACGCACTTGCAGGGTCTCTTTATCAACGTAACTCAGCAGGCCGCAACCGGATTCGCAATTGAAGCAAGAGGTGGGCACAATCATATAATGCTTCGGATCGCGCCGGGGCCAGCTTTTCGCTTCGTATTCCACCCAGTCGTCCCATTGTTCCGGCGGCGGATAGTCGGTCAGGTCGCCGAGTTCAGTTAATCGGGTCAGCCCGCCTTCCGGCGGTTGAAGATCGGGAATCAATTTTAATTTTTCGGCAATCTTTTCGATAAGACTAAACTTTTGCCGGGCGGCCATACACCCTCCGTAGAAATTGGTGATTGGTGATTGGTGACTGGGATACTTTCATCTTTAATCTATAATCCTTTGCATGATGCGTGTTTACCAGTGACGAGTAACGAGTAACGAGTAACGAGTGACGAGTAATCACTTTAATCTTTAATTTCACGGTTCGGTTAAATTTGGGGGAGTTTAAAATTTGTCGTTTCAGGTAATAAACCCTTGTATTGAAACAAGTTACTGTTGGGTTTGAAATTTTCTCGCCCACTTCGAAATTGCGGCGGATGGACCGACGTCAGGCCATATTTTAAAAATTCTGCCCGAATCACAACACTTTTCGTGAGAAAATTGATTTTTGAGCCATCATCTTGTCTTTTATGCTTGTTCGGCGAAGAAATCCGATGGCACAATTTTAAACTGGCAAAAAAAGAACCGAACCGTCAATTTAATCTTTGATCCTCTAATCTTTTACGTGATGCGTAATAAATTTTGTAACTATTCAGCCCACTGAACACACCAAAGAATCGAAAGAAAAAAATGGCAAAATTTTTATATCCGGTTAGAAGTCGCTGCCATGATGGGAGCATTTGGATTGCATTGACTGTGTCAATGCATGCATCGACACCCCAACGGGGCAGGCAGTCGATGCAATCCAAAATCTCTACATTCTTC
>JAJRYW010000446.1 GCA_024275555.1 Calditrichota bacterium
CTATGTAATAATTTCTTTCTCATTAACACCGGGCTTAAGCCCGGTGTTAATGAGATCTTGCACCGATTGCTTAACCGTTTCAACGGTTTTTAAAGAATGCCTAAAAAATGCAATTTGTCATGCGCCCTCGGGAAAATAACATAAGTTATGTAGTAATATAAGCTTAGCTTGCAATAAGGTCTATTAAGCAACCTTCAATTTTTGCAGCTTATTTTTGTGTCGCGCCTGCCGCCATTCGATCCAGATCGCCAGCCAGACGGGCAGAAATTCCAGCCAGACCAGGTAGTTATCAAAAAGTTCTGCCTGCCCCCGGGCCTCAAAATAATAGCGCAGGTAGTAGAGGGGCGTCAATACCGTCAGCAGCAGCAGCGCCCGCGAGGGCCAAAGCGCCAGAAGCGGCAGCATCCACAGCGAGTACCAGGGAAACTGGGTGGGGCTGACCAGGAAAAGCGCCGCAATAATAATCACCATGCGCGGAACAAACTGTTCGGCATGATTGAGCGGCTTCCAGGACCAGTATGCACTCCAGCCGATCAGGAAAACGGCGCTGAGCAGCCGGGTAACCAATTGGCTGTATCCCGGGTGCACGCCCAGCAACGGCAGCAGCGCTGCATTTATCCATACGCCCAGGCGGAAGAGACTGTCGTTTAATTCCCAGCGTTGCGCATAGGCTTGCAGCCCGGACTGATCATCCAGGCCGGCCAGCAGTTGCGGCAACATGGCTATTGCGATGATGACCACAAACCAAATCGCCCCCTGAACACGTTTTTTAACGGATGCGATGTTGCGCAAAAAGAGCGGGGCCAGCAGAAGGGGCCAGATTTTCACCGCAGCGGCGAGGGCCAGCAAGACCATCGCGCCGACGGCTCGCTTGCGCAAAAACAGCCAGGCTGCTCCCAGGAGAAAGGGGAAAATCAACACCTCCATGTGCCCGGAGTTGAAGACTTCCCGGATCAGCAATGGATTCATCCAGTAAACAGCGATCCAGGCCGGGGATCGCCCCAGGTGCTTTAGCAGGGCCAGCAGCAGGGCCAGCACCGCCAAATCCATCCCCAGCAGCACCAGCCGCCAGCCGTTGATATCCCAGGGGCTGATCCGGTGCGCCAGGGCAAAAAAAAGCTGGCTCAGCGGCGGGTAAATGCTGCGCAGATAACTGTGGTTGATCTGCTCCAGGGTGGATTGCCCGGCCGCGCCGAGATCGACAATCTCTGCCGGAACCTCTTCTTTCCGGCCCCGAAGCGCAGCCTCTACTTCATCCGGGGAAAACCGATAGGGACTGTAGCCGGCCGCGCTGACCGCGCCGTCCCAAAGGTAGCGGTGGTAGTCGTCTTCCAGGATGGGGGTGGAGAAAAACATGCCCAGCCGCATCAACAGTCCCAGGAGAAGGATGTAGCCCAGCAAGGGGCGGCCGGGGCGCCCATGCCGGGGCAGTTCGCTGAGGAACAAGTAAACCAAACCGGCGCCGCACAGCAGGGCGGTAAAAGCTAATACGGGGCGGTCAGCCAGGGGGATCGCCGTATCAAAACGGGCCGAGAGCGCCGCTAAAACGATGGCATAACCCAGCAAAAGCAGGCCGGCAACTATCCAGCGTGCGTTAATTCCCCCGCCGCGACGGTGATCCGGCATGTTCACTGCTTTTGCCCGGTTAGCGAAGTGAACCCGATATAATAAAACCCGATCATAAACAGGATAAAGAAAGGCATCGAATAATAGACCTGCTGGGAAATAAAATAGAACGCCCCATAGGTAAAATAGCTGGCTACCAAAATCTCGGCGATATGCTGATAGCTGCGCCCGGGGCGGTAGAGTTTCTGTTTCCAGGTGCCGCGCCGGCCTTCCAGCTTGTATTTGGGGGTGCGTTTGAACTCGGAATGCCGCCCCAGCAACGCCTCCAGCGCCGCCCGGCCGTTGTTGAGCGAAAGGCCGATGCCCAGGGCCATCAGGAAAGGCAGATAGAGGATATGCGGCCAGATTTCCCCAGGGATTCGCGGATGGTGATCGAGTAATAGATGAGCACCGAAATGGTGGCGGTGAAGAATACCAGGAAGTAGACAAAAACCAGCTTCCAGGGAACCGACTCGATGTTCATCTGGAATTTAACCACCGGTACCAGCAGCAGGGCCGGAATGGCCATCAGCAGGTAAGCAAAATTATTGCTCAGGTGGATAATCCCTTCCAGGCGGACATGCAGGGGAAAGTCGGATTTCCAGATAGCCGGAACCAGCTTCAGCGCCGTTTGTACCGAGCCTTTGGCCCAGCGGTGCTGCTGAGTTTTATAGCCGTTCATCTCTGCCGGCAATTCCGCCGGGGAGACCACGTCCGGCAGATACAGGAATTTCCAGCCGGCCAGTTGAGCCCGGTAGCTCAGGTCGAGGTCTTCAGTCAGGGTGTCGTGCTGCCATCCCCCGGCGTCAACAATGGCTTGCTTCCGCCAGATTCCCGCCGTGCCGTTAAAATTGAAAAAACGGCCGGAGCGGTTCCGGGCAACATGCTCGATCAGAAAATGGGCGTCCAGAAAAACAGCCTGGAGACGGGTCAGCAAGGAGTAGTTCCGGTTGATGTGCCCCCAGCGGGTTTGCACCATACCGATTCCCTCTTGCATAATATGCGGCACGGTCTTCTTCAGAAAATCCGGGGCGGGAATAAAATCGGCGTCAAATACGGCGATAAATTCCGCCTCGGTGCGCTCCACGCCATAAGCCAGCGCCCCCGCTTTAAAACCGATGCGCTTCTCCCGGCGGACGTGATCAATCCGAAATCCCCGCTCCTGCAGAACCTTCACCAGGCGGGCAACCAGCCGCACGGTTTGGTCAGTGGAGTCGTCCAGCACCTGGATATGCAATTTATCCTTTGGGTAGTCCAGGTTTACCGCTGCTTTGAGCAACCGTTTGACCACGTAGCGCTCATTATAAATGGGCAATTGCACCGTCACCCGGGGCCACTCCGAGGGCTCCGGCGGAACCGGCGGCGGCTGATTCTTGTACTTGCGATAGGTATAAAGCAAAAAGTATTTGTGCAGGCCAAACAATCCCAGGGCTAATAATGAGATAAGGTACAATACAAATAAAACGGTTTCTGCCAATTCTCCAACCTCAATTCTTTCATATATCGCATATTGATGATCATTCTATTTAACCGGATATATTAATGAACCGGCGCTGATTATACAAATTTTTTCTGCCGGATGCGGGGGGAGCAAGAGACCCTCTCCCGGGGGACGTAGCAGCGCACTAATTTACTGTTCCGGCTCCCCGGCAACGGATTTTTCCGGTTGCCGGGCAACATCATTTAATTGCCAATTGTATTCGTAGTAGCGAAGCTGATAATCCCGGGGAATCGGGGCATCGCGGAAGCGGTTTATGTAGGCAATAATTGTGGGCGCTTCCGCCAGAAAATCACCCGCGAACCAATTAAAAATCTGCGACACCAAGACCTGTTTCTGATCCGGATCGAGCCGGATAAACGCCGGGTCGTTCAAAGCAGCCCGGGTGCGCTGATCAAGCTGCTCATCCAATTTTTCCGGCAAAAACGCGTAACCGGCCATTTTGGGACATCCATCGGCGGCGCAGATCAGAGCAAAGTGGACTCGGGGGTCCGGATAGGCCGCACGGAGCTTCTGGTGTTCGATCTGATCCAGGGTAATATTTTGCTGCGCCGCGACACGAGGCGCCTCCTTAAAAAATCCGGGAATATCCATGGGGGATGATACCGGATAATGTTCCACAACTCCAGCAATTACTAAAAAATTATAGGCGTTCAGCCAGAAAGCTTTGCGGGCCGGCCCTTCCGGCAACGCGGTTAAGTCAAATCCCTGCAACTTGGACTTCAGGGACATCAGCCCCTGCGGGTTTTCTTTAATACTTTGGTAGTCGACCCGGCCTTCCTTTACATACTGGGCGAAAAATTGATCGAAATCCTGAAACAGCGGGGCAGACTGCGCCTGAATAATACCAAACAGAAGTATGGGCGTCAGCAGAATAAGATAGAAGATGGTTTTCATTTTTTCCTCAGTGTTCACATTTACGGTTCGCTTAATATTTTTAGGTTTTCAAAATTCAACTTTCGCACCTAAGGTAATGTTTTAAAAAGAGCAATATGTATTTTTTTGGTGTATGTCAAATTGCACAATGGAAAGCCGTTAAAACGGCTATGTAATAATTTTTTTCTCATTAACACCGGGCTTAAGCCCGGTGTTAATGACATCTTGCACCGATTGTTTAACCGTTTCAACGATTTTAAAAGAATGTCTAAAAAGTGCAATTTGTCATGCGCCTATTTTTTGTTTTCCGGCTATCACCCGGAAACTTACCAGTTGGAGAGTCCTCGATTGATTTCCAGGTAAAACCAAAGGTTCTGTGTATGAAACTGTGGCCAGGCGTGAATCTTTCCCCAAACGAGAACTTTGGAATAGGAAATCACCAAGAATTTCGAAAACAGCCCCCAAAATGAGCGAACGGTAAGTTCACACTTTAAAATTTATAAAAATTTTTCCAGGAAAGGATGGCGAATTTTTCACTAAAAATCATCACGAAACTATCACCATTTAGTGAAATTTCCCTGAGATATGAAATGGATAGTAAAAGCGCTCAATTTTTCATTTCGGTGCAATATGGGTATCGAGTGAAATCTGTTATCGTGAACTGCGATCAGCATGTTTTTTCCTTTTCGTAACTTAAAAAGATTATTACATTTATCAATTAAAGAAACCTAAATAGAATATACGTATGCCGATTGTTGCCTATCAATTTACTTTTGAAGCGAATACGGAGGCCGCTGCTTCCCGCGAGTCCTCCCGGGACTGGAGCGAGTGCGGCAAACCCCTGGCCGCTCGTGAATGGCTGGTGCTGATGCTACCCGGCCGGTGCAACGTGTTCCTGTTTTCCGGGCGCCCGCGGCCGTTGGCGCGTGTGGAGCAGGTCTTGCGCAAACAGGGGATGCTGCCGGAGACGGCCATGCTTCGCACCCGGCAGTTGGAGGATATAGAGGCAATACGGTATTTCCTCCGCCTGGCCACCGGGGCCATAGACGACGAGCAGAGCCCCCTGCTGATGGAAACCCTGCACACCGCCTTTGCCCGGGCAACCGAGGCGGGACATATCGGCCCTCATTTTCATCGCCTCTTTCAGCGGGGCATCTGGCTGCATGAACGCGCCCGCCAGGAAACCCATTTTTTTGATTTCAGCATCTCCCCGGCCCGGGTGATGGTGGAAATATCCGCCAAAATTCTGGGCTCTTTATCCAACCGGAAAGTAGCTGTCTGGGGCGAAGACCGCCAGTCCGGGCGGGTTGAGCAGGCCTTCCGGGAAGCCGGCTGCCGGATTCTCTCCCCGCCCCCGGATTTAAATACGCGCCCCTTGCCAGGTTCGATCTGTGAAGGCGACATCCTGATCCTCTACCCCGGCTACAACGGGGCCCTGGATGAGCAGCAAATTTTAAATTGGCACAAGCGCAAAAAAGGGGCGCCCTTTCTGATTTTTGATTTGGGACAACGGGAATTAAACCTGCGCCGGTTACGCCGCGCCGACACGCTCTATCTTTATCGCAGCGAAGATGTTGAGAAAGTGATTCGTTTTAACCGCCAGCAGCGCAGCCAGGCCGTCGGAGAAATCCGGCGTTGGATCGAGGAGGAAATCGAAAAATACATCCGCTGGCGAGAGAGCGAGGATCGCCATCAATTTGGAGGGATCATCGGCTCTACCCCGGAGATGCAGCAGGTCTTCGAGCTGATCTCCCGGATTGCCCGCACCGATATTACCGTGCTGATTGACGGGGAAAGCGGCACCGGCAAAGAATTGGTGGCCCGGGCCATTCATCGTTACAGCAGCCGCGCCGACAAACCCTTCCAGCCCATCAACTGCGGGGCCATTCCGGAAAACCTGCTGGAAAGCGAACTGTTCGGCCACGCCCGGGGCGCCTTTACCGGGGCCGTGCAGCAAAAAGACGGCTTATTTCAAATTGCCGACGGCGGCGCCATTTTTCTGGATGAAGTGGGCGAGTTGCCGCCCCATCTGCAGGTTAAAATATTGCGATTCCTGCAGGAAGGTGAAATCAAACCGGTGGGAAGCAACGAAACCATCCGGGTGAATGTGCGGGTGCTGGCGGCAACCAACCAGGATTTGGTGCAGATGGTTAAGGAGCAGCGCTTCCGCAGTGATTTGTATTACCGCCTCAATGTCATCCAATTAACCATCCCGCCGCTGCGAGACCGCAAGGAAGACATCCCTCTACTGACCAGGCACTTTATACGCAAATATGCCCTGCGAATCAAAAAAGAAGTGGGGGATATTTCCGCGGAGGCATTATCGGCTCTCCAAAATTACGACTGGCCCGGCAATGTGCGCGAGCTGGAAAATGTGATCGAGCGCTCCGTAGCGTTAGCCGTGGGCCGGCAGATCACCCGCTTTAACCTGCCCGACCACATCCAGCACGCCCGCCCGGCTTTCCGCCACAGCGCCCTGGGGGAACGCTTGACCCTGAAAGAACTGGAAAAACGCTACATCCTGGAAACCCTGGACGCCTGCGGCTGGAATTACGAAAAAGCCAGCAAAATATTGGATATCGGCCGCACCACCCTGTGGCGAAAACTGCGCCAGTATAAAATGGCAGAGAATTAGCGCTTTGTAAATCACCCAAAAAAGTATATCTTTCGCTATTGTTAAATACATTCGCATTCCAAAGGTTGAGGATTGAAAATGAAAATTTTTGGTGTTTTCCGGTATATTCCTTTTTTTGCCGTGATGTGGGTTGCCATTAACGTGCTCCTTTTTCTGGATTCATCCAGTGCAACATCTTTTAAGCTGACTAACCCCATCCATACCTTTGCTTTGCCCTCAAAAGTCAATTGGGCGCCTACTTATAACGATGCAATTGTTTTCATCGGCTTGTTTTTACTGTATATCGAAATATTTAAATCAACCGACGTATCCGATACCCAGATATTTGAACATGTGCTCTCTTTGTTTACTTTTTTGGCCTATTTATTTGAATTTCTCTTTGTCGCGCAGGTTGGCAACTCCACTTTTCTGATCCTGTGCGGCATGTCATTTCTGGATGTGATTGCCGGGTTGACCATCTCCATCAGCGCCGGAAGGAGGGATATCTCCATCGGAGGCGGTATCGGGTGAACCTTGTTCGGTGTACCATCGTTGATTCTATAAAACAGCAAAAGTGAAACGATTTGTACGGAGAACCATCATGAAAGGTAAACTGCCGGTCTTGCTTTCCGCCGCATTTGGCGGGATTTCCCCCAACCTGCTCCGCTTAGCCATCTCCCTGATGAATGAGAACGCCGAGCTTCCCGAGCCCACCTACCTGATCGGGTTGCTTATTTTTGCCGTGATGGGCGCGGTGGTGGCGTTGATCTGGGAGGAGACCAATTATAAGAAAGCCTTTTACCTGGGCATCGGCCTGCCGGCCTTTATCCAGATGAGCGCCGGGGAAATCAGCAACTCCCAGATGGCTGCCCGCTGGATGGATGTCAACCAATCCTACCTGCACGCCGAAGCAACGCCGCAGCCATTTTCCTGGCAGATCGAAACGGTGGATTACCAGGAAGAGCAGCGCCGGATCGAACTAAACTTTGCCGAGTATACCCCCCGTTTTTTTGTGCGCTACACCGCTCCGGACAGCAGCGTGGAAGAGGCGCTTTTCCTGAAACCGGGACAGCGCCGCCTGCGCCTGGATGTACCGGATTTTGCCCGGAGTTTCCAAATCCGCATCCTCCGCTCCACCAGCAACCCGGTAACGCTGCCGGAACAGTTCCCGGAGACGCCCCGCTACCGCGTTAAAATTGAACGGACCCTGTGGAGCGGCTTCCGCCAGGCGATTGGCTTGCCGGCGGAATACCAGATTCGGGTTGAACCGGTTCCCCCGCCGGAGGGCTAATTGGGTTTAACCGGGGTATGCGGAGCACAAGGCCAATGGGCCAGGTTCATCGCATCGGTCAGCCTTAGCCTCAGCCTCAGCCTTAGCCTTAGCCTTAGCCTTAGCCTTAATTTACCAGGATATCCGACAAACAAAACAACCGGAAAGGCCCCGATGAGTTTTATAACCGATCTCGAATGCGTTTCCTGCGGAAGACGATTTTTCCCGGGGGAGTTGGATTACACCTGCCCGGATTGCGGCCCGCTGCTGGGAACCTGTAAAGTAAACTACGATTATGACGCGGTTCAGCAAAAGTTAACTCGCGCCAACATTGCCGCCCGGCGCAACTACACCCACTGGCGCTACATGCCCATCCTGCCTATAGAACGGCCGGACTACATTCAGCCGCTAGCGGTGGGCTGGACGCCGGTTTATCCCGCCAAAAAACTGGCGGAAGAATGGGACCTGGGCGCCCTGTGGATTAAGGACGACGGCCGCAACCCCAGCGCCTCGCTGAAAGACCGCGCCTCGTCAATCGCCATCGTCAAGGCGCTGGAAAAGGGGGCCGGGGCGGTTGCGGCGGCCTCGACCGGCAACGCGGCCTCTTCCTGGTCTGCCTTTACCGCCCTGGCAGGTCTGCCCACCTACATCTTTGTGCCGGAAAACGCCCCCCGGGCAAAAGTGGCGCAACTGCTGCTCTACGGCGCGACGGTCATCAAAGTAAAAGGCACTTACGACCAGGCCTTTGACCTGTGCTGCCAGGCCGCCGAAAAATGGGGCTGGTATAATCGCAGCACGGCTATTAACCCCTACCTGGGGGAAGGAAAAAAAACCGCCGCCCTGGAAATTTGCGAGCAGCTCAAATGGAACACACCGGATTATGTATTTGTCTCGGTGGGGGACGGGTGCATCTACCAGGGCATGTGGAAAGGGTTCCGGGATTTCTACCGGATCGGCCTGATTGACAAATTGCCCAAAATGATCGGCGTGCAGGCGTCCGGCAGCGCCCCCCTGGTGCAGGCCTGGGAAGCCGGGGCGGATCGCTGTGAGCCGCTGGTTCCCCACACCGTGGCCGACAGCATTGCCGTCGGTGTGCCCCGCGACCAGATCAAGGCGCTGAAAGCCGCCAAAGAATCCGAAGGCAAATTCATTGCCGTTTCGGATGAAGAAATTCTGGAAGCCATATCGATTCTGGCCCGGCGGGCGGGTGTACTGGCAGAACCCGCCGGCGCGACCGCCCTGGCCGGTTTGCGCCGGATGGCTAACCAGGGCTCCCTGGGGGCCAACGCCTCCGCCCTGGTAATGGTTACCGGCCATGGGCTGAAAGACATCGATGGAGTGCTCAAAGCGGTCGAACAGGAGCCTATTACCGTACTGCCTTCATTGGAGGCTGTGGAAGAGGGGTTAAGTGAAACGTGATTCGTGAAACGTGAAGTGTGAACTTATCCGGAGCAGTAGGACATCGATTACTGGAAAAAGTACACTTTACGAATCACGCATCACGTTTTACGCCCCTTCCAACTTTCCGATTTTATTCCCGCCAAACTTTCTGTATTTTCCGCTTTCTTTTACTAAAAATTCAGGAAGGAGCCGCCATGCAGATCGATTTACAGGTTCACGAAGACCAGCTTCGGAATGCCATCCAGCGCGCCCGTGAACGCGGAGTTATTATCCCCACCTTTGCCCAGCAGCAGAACCCGGACCTGATTCCGGATTCCATCAAAACGCAATTGAAAGAGATCGGATTGTGGGACGTCAACCCGCTTAACCTGTTCCGGGCCACCTGGAAAAACGAGCCGACGCCCCACGGCGGCGGATTCAACGGCGTTAATTTTATTGAATTGCCCCGGGAGCTGACCGGCGTACAGGCGCGTATTTTTGCCCTGGTGGGTAAGTGGTTTCCCACCGGCGCGCACAAAGTAGGGGC
>JAJRYW010000447.1 GCA_024275555.1 Calditrichota bacterium
CCCTGGTAAAACGTTTTGTGGCTGACTACCGCGATGATCATAAAGTGATCGTGATTTATTATTCCCCGGATGCGGAGGGGCTTACCTACCCGGTTGACCTGTTTACTAATATCGCGGCATTTATGAACTATGAACACCTGGGCGTGAGCGACTCCGATTTTCAGATTCCCTATTCGGAGATACGCCGGATGTTGCGCTTCCACGTGGAGCAGAGCAATGAGAAACATCCCTGCGTAACCTTTCCCAGGCGCCGTCGTCGCAGCCTGGATGCCGAAGATTACCCCATCAACCGCTGGGCGATGGAAGATATTGAAAATCTCTATGTCTACTTTTTAAGCAATATCCGCTTTTTGGAAATGAAGCTGGACATCCAATCCGGCCTTTTCTTTACCAACCGGATGGCCAACATCCTTCTGGATTTCCAGAGGGTAGGGAAGTGGGTGGGCACGTTGCACCTGGCCATCTCCTTGCTCCGCCAGCGTAATGTTTGTGTGTTTCAAGAGACGGTGGATACCAATCAACAGCATGAATCGACCATTAACTTTCGGGTGCAGTGCGGTAAAATCGAAGAACTGTATGATTATTACCTGATCCCCATGGAGAACATTATCCGGATTGCCCTGGATAACCCCCGCAAGTATTTGATGGAAGACTGGTGCGCCTCCCTGGATAAATCCGAAATTGAAGCGACGCTGGCCAATTTATATCAATCCTACCTGAAGATGGAGCGGCCGGCCCTGGCCCCCACCCCCATCAAGCTTACTCCTCAAGTCATCAGCTAAACCTGTCTATACCCGGGGACATTTGCTTGCATCCGCTAATCGCCCGGGGCCGGAATATTTATTGATCCCGCTCCCCCCGGGTTGCCGCCTCCGAATGGATTGCACCTTGATGATCTGCGTTTCAGATTCATCTAAGCAAGTGTTTGAAAAAGAGGCGCAGACAGTGTACATTGTCGCCCTTACTTGATGAGCGAGAAACATCAATGATTCCTCGTAGCAAAGAATTTAAGAAGCGGCTTCCTCAATTTTTGGCGAATCAGACCATGCGCCGCAATATCCGTGCGGCGACTCGCCAATCGGTGTTGAAGCGCGGGAAAGCTGTTGCGGAGATTCCCGGCTGGGAGGAGCTGCGCGAAGAGGCCCGCCGCATCAAATCGGATATTATCGAGCATCTGCCCGAGTATCTCGATCAATTTAGCGCCCGGGCCCGTTCCAATGGCATCCACATCCGGCGGGCGGCGACAGCGGCCGAGGCCAACCGGATTGTCTACCGGATTGCCCGGGAACATGGGGTGCAGACGGTTATCAAAGCCAAGTCGATGCTTAGCGAGGAGATCGGCCTGAACGACTACCTGATCGGCAAAGGGCTGGAGGTGCTGGAAACGGACCTGGGCGAGTACATCATCCAGTTGGCCGGAGAGCCGCCCTCCCATCTCACCGGCCCGGCAGTGCATAAATCCCGGAAGGAGATCGCCGAGCTGTTTACCCATTGCCTGGGCGTGCCTTACAACGACGATCCCGAAGTCTTAACCGCCGCAGCCCGCAAGGTGCTGCGCGAGAAATTTCTCACAGCCGGAATGGGCGTCACCGGGGCCAATTTTGCCCTGGTGAAAGAGGGCGGGATTGTGGTGGTGGAAAATGAGGGCAACGCCCGGCTCTGCGCCAAAGCTCCGCCGCTGCATGTCGCCCTGATCGGAATCGAGCGGCTGATTCCCGGTCTGGACGACCTGAGCCTGTTCTTAAGCCTGCTGACCCGCAGCGCTGTCGGCCAGCGCCTGACCAGCTTTGTCTCCTTCATCACCGGCCCGCGCCTCCCCGGGGCTCTCGACGGGCCGGAGCAGGTCTACTTTATACTGGTTGACAACGGCCGCAGCGCTATCCGGGAAGAACCGCGCCTGAAGGAACTGCTCCACTGTATTCGCTGCGGGGCCTGCTACAACACCTGCCCGGTGTACCAAAATATTGGCGGTCATGCTTATGGGTGGGTCTACCAGGGGCCCATCGGTTCTCTGCTTACCCCGCTCTTCCTGGGATATGACGAGGGAGGAGCGCTTCCCTTTGCTTCCTCCCTGTGCGGCAGTTGTTCCCAGGTCTGCCCGGTCAAGATTCCCCTCCATGAATTGCTTTTGTATGAACGGCAGCAATCGCTCCAAAACCGAAAGCGGAATTTTGGCGAGGCCCTGGCCATGCGCGGATTTGCCCACCTGGCCGCCCATCCCGCCCGCTACCGGAAGGCGATGAACCTGGCCCGGCTGCTCAACTGCAAGATGAAAGCGCCGCTCTACCACCCCGGTTGGGTGCAGGGACGAAAACCCTTAACCATGGCCCCCCAATCATTCCGCGACTGGTGGGCCGAACGGGGCGACCGGGATGAGTGAGAAACGGTTCTTTAAAGGCGATGAGGCCAATCTGCTGGAAACTTTTTCCCGGCGGCTGGAAGAGTTACAGGGGAAATTAATCCTCACCACCCTGGCGAAGTTTCAGGAAGATATTGGCCCGGTGATCGCCGGCCCCGGCATAGCTGCTGCCGGTCCGGATTTTCCGGAGCAACTGGTCGATTCCCTGCGGAAGGCGGCCGGGGAGGATCTGCAATGGATCGAGGCCGGGATGACCGGCGATTCGGGGCGATCCGGTTTAAAAGCGCGCCTGGCGCAGCGCCGCTGGTCGCTTGCCGGCGTCGATGCGCTGCTGGCCGACACCGGCTCGGCGGTCGTCTTGGAACAGCGACGTCCCAGCCAGTTGCTCTACCTGCTGCCGCCCCGGCTGGTGCTGGTTGCCGGGGCAAACCAGCTTTACCCGGATTTGGGGGCGTACCTGGCCGCCGCACAGCCTTCGGCGGGGTTTGTGTGCATCAGCGGCCCCAGCCGTACTGCGGACATTGAGAAGAAACTGGTGCTGGGCGCCCACGGCCCCCGGGAACTCTACCTGATCCTGATCACTGATTGGAACATCTGAGGAGAAGCGAAGACAGGCAATCATCCTGCCAAACAGGATCATTTGCCAAAAGCAAAAAACGGATGCTAATGAACCCCAAAATATTGCTCATCGACAATTTTGATTCGTTCACTTTTAACCTGGCAGATTATCTTCAACAGGCGCAGGCAGTGGTAAAGGTGCTCCGCAATGACGACCCCACTTTGATCGATGAAGCGAAGCAATCCGACGCCCTGGTTGTCTCGCCGGGCCCATCCACGCCCGGGAATGCCGGGCAGTCTCCGCAACTGGTGGAACGATTTTATCCCCAAAAGCCGATACTGGGGGTGTGCCTGGGGATGCAGATTATCAACGAGGTGTTTGGCGGGCGCACCTGCCGGGCCCCGGCGCCGGTGCACGGCAAAACAGCGACCCTCTCCCTGGTAAACCCATCACCCATTTTGCAAAATTTGCCCGGCCATTTTGCGGCGGCCCGCTACCATTCCCTGGTCTGCACGGATATTCCGGATTGCCTGGAAATAAGCGCGGTGTACCAGCAAATTCCCATGGCCTTCCGCCTGCGGGACTATCCGGTCTACGGGGTGCAGTTTCACCCGGAATCATTCCTGACCGAATACGGCCATGCCATTATTCAAAATTTTGTGGATGAAGTTCATGCATCGATTACTTGAAAACTATCACGATCAACTGTCGGTTTCGCTGCTCCCGATGGGCCAGGCGAAGGCGCTGGCCGGAGAGTGGCAGGCCGGGCCGGTCGGGGTGCACCTCCCGAACTGGCTCTTTCTTGGCCGCTCCTCCCTGGAAGTGATTATCAAATCATTTTGGATGGTCGCCTCCGGAAATGGCGGGCAGGTGCAAATCCGTACGGCCGGGGGAAAGCAGTCCGGCCCGGCGCATCCGCCCTTTGAATGGCTGAGTAAGTTCGACGCGGCCTGGAGAAAGCAAAATACCGCTCCCCGGGCCTTTTATGTGGGCCTGCTCTCTTTCGACCTTTACCGGTTTATCGAAAATCTGCCCATAAAAAGCAAATTCTATCAATTTGCGGATTACTCATTGCTCATCCCGGCCGAGGCGTTAATTATTGATCACAGCGCCGGGGCGGCCCATCTTCTGAAGGCCGGGCCGGGATGGCTGCCGGAACCGGAGCCGGGCCGGCCGGGAGGGGGCGTTCCCAATGAGCCGATCTTCAGCGAAAGCAAATCCGGCTATTTGAAGAAGATTGAACATATCCGGGAATTGATCCGGGCCGGGGAGGTTTACCAGGTCAACTATACAATACGGATCAGTCGCCGGCTGGAAGGCTCCGGATACCGGTTTTTCCGGCGGCTCTACCGGGAAAATCCCGCCCCGTTTTCCGGTTATGTTTGTTTGCCGGAAGGAGAGATTATCTCCAACTCGCCGGAACGGTTTTTGGCGGTTAAGCGCGAGCGGGTAATCACGGAGCCGATTAAGGGCACCATCCGGCGGCTGGAGGCGGCGGAAGAAGACCGGCGCCAGCAGGAGCGCCTGCTATCCTCCTCCAAAGATGCCGCGGAATTGAACATGATTGTCGATCTGCTCCGCAATGATCTTGCCCGGGTCTGTCGCGCCGGCGCCGTTCAGGTGGAAGAGCACCGCCGCTTGATGAGTTTTCGCAACGTGCACCACCTGGTCTCCACCGTATCGGGCCGATTACGCCCCCGGGTGGAAATAGCCGATCTTTTGAAGGCGACTTTTCCCGGCGGATCGATTAGCGGATGCCCCAAGTACGCCGCGCTTAAATATATTTATGAATTCGAGCAGCATCCGCGCTCCTTTTACACCGGCAACCTTTTTCTCCGGTTTCCCCAGGCCCGGGAAATGGATTCCAGCATCCTGATCCGCACCGGCCTGGTACAGAATAAACAGATCCATTTTCAGGTCGGCGGAGGTATTGTTATTGATTCCCTCCCCGAAGACGAATATGAAGAGTGTCTTGCCAAAGCGGATTCATTCTTAAAAGTTACTCAGAGGTTCGATGATGATATTTCTTGATCAGCAATGGTACGACGACCCGGCCCGGGAAAAGCAGTTCCACTATTTAACCACCGGGCAGGCGGTTTTCGAGACGATTTTGTATGAGAAGGGGATTCTGTGGTTCTGGGAACGCCATCTTGATCGCTTGCAGAAGTCCCTGCAATTATTCCGGGCCGATAGCCGCGCCCTGGATTTTAAAGAGCGGATTATGTCCGGGCTAAAACGGTTGCCTGATCCGCAATCGGCGCGCATCAAACTGGTGGTGCTGGCCCCCTTCAACTCCGGGCCGGTTAAGCTGGGGCCGGAGCACCTGATTGTGCAAATTGATTCTCCGGCCTTGCCGGAAACCGCTAAAACGGAAGTCGCCCTGAAAACCTTCCCGAGTCCTCTGAATCCCCGGGTGCCCCTGGCGGGATACAAGACCATCAATTACGGCCATTTTTATTTTGCCCGGGAGCAGGCTGCCCGGTTAGGCGCGGATGACGTACTCTTTCTTGACCCGGAGGGGTATCTGCTGGAATCCTCCATCGCCAATATCTTTGCCGTAAAGGACGGGCGGATTTTTACTCCGCCGGCCGACGGGTTTATTTTGCCCGGCACCGTGCGGGGCGCTTTGATCGACTACCTGTAAGTACGCGAGCATAAAATTCATATTAGCGAAATAAAGAATTTTGACTACTTCTTCCTTAGCGGCTCCGTGCGCCAACTGCGTCGGGTGATCCGCATTGACGAGGTTGCCTTCGCGGGAGGGGCCTCTCATTTTAAGACGGTTTTACAGGGGTGGGAGGAGATTAAATCGCGCTATGCCCGGGGAGAATTGCACTGAACAAAACGGGGCGATATTTGCAGAGTCAAATAGTCGCCCGGTTTTAAATAAAGATTAATTAACTGAAACAGCGCCACTACTCTGTGGACCGCGATGCAGATTTGCGAGACCGTTTGGCCCCGCCCCCGCTTTTGCCCCGGGGAGAATTGCCATTCAGCGGCGCCGCTGTTTTGCCGTCCTTAAGGCTGGCGTTGGCAGCCAGACGCTGGGCTTTACGCGCCCGGATTTCCATCAGAATTTCTTCCACTTTGGTCAGCTCTTTGCCGTCTTTCTTGCTAAGATGCCCATCCGGCTCGGTGTTGATAATCTCAACTTCCGGTTCCTCTTCCATGTCGATCCGTTCCGGGTAGAGCTTAATCTCTTCCTCTAAACATTTAAATCGATTCATGACTTCGGCCCAATTTTCCAGCTCTTCCCGGTAAAAAGTAATCCGTGCTTTGGATGGGTTGAAATGGGAGGGCAGTTCATTCTTAAAGGCGCGCTGGGTCAGCTCGAAGGTCTGCTTGTAGCCTAACATCTTAGCCGCCTGAACCGGGGTTAGGATGGTCTTTTCCGGAACGTAGATCCGGAAATTAAACTCTTCTACCAGCCATTGCCGCAGCCAGACCGGATCCTCCTGGTAGAGTTCTTCCAGGATTTTCCAAAACTCCTCGTTTTTATTGGCATAGCGGATTTGAGCCAACCCGATGCGGGCCTCCCGGTTGGTTGGGTCTTCTTTCAATATACGTTGATAAATTTCCTCGGAGCGCTCAAAAAGCTTGCCCTTCCGCAGGGATTTGGCCAGTTCCAACCAGGCCTCTGTTGATTGATCCACCTCGGCATACTTTTCATACAGGCGCATGGCTTCATCATACTTGCGGATTTTTTTGAGCGACCGGGCCAGCATCATATAGCCTAATCCATATTCGGGGTCTAATTTGATTAACTGCCGGAGCGGATCGATGGCGCGTTTGTAATCCTCACGATTGTAATATTTGCGGGCCCAGTTCAGCACCACAAAGAATTGGATACGCTCAGGCAGGAAGGAGATATCCTGATTCTCATTGTAGATGTCCATGTGGGTGGTAAAAATCATCTTGGGCTGGCCTCTTTTACGCCGGGGATTATTCAGCTCCATCATAATACGTTTAAAGTAATTGTAGAGCTTTTGGCGCAAAAATGTTTCACTGTCAAAGTTGACATCCTGGGGAGTGGTGTTTTCGGATTGAGCGGCAATTTCTTTCCGCAGCTTTCCAAAGTACTCTTCCACCATTTCCGGCGGCTGGAGAATGCCGACTCCAAAGTTTAGGTTCCGTTCTTCGTCGTTGATGACTATGTAGCTGGTCAGATAAAGTTTACTGTTCTCAAGTTCCCACTTTCGGATTTCAACTGCAATCAACCTTACTTCAAGTGCGGACATCTGGTTACTCCTGTTCTGGTTCATTCCATGACCGTCTAAGCTGCTGGAAGCATCGTATCCCTGATGACGGATTGATTACCACGCACCGTAATGCGTTTCTAGCTTCATTCCGCGGGGCAACGGTCGATATTGCGGCAACGGCTGCTGCGCCGCCAGGGGAGAGAAGCAACCCTTCTTCCAACGCAATTTTTTTAATAGTTTCCTGAATGGTCTCATCATCAATAGAAATGAGCGGCCATTTTTGATTTAATGCCAATTTGAGCACATAGCCGGACACGGGAGAGAGATGATTCCGGAAATCCAGCCAGTTGCTGCCTTGAGCCGCTGCTGTAACCGCTTCACTTGTTCCTCCCTGTACGTACCAGGGGGATGATTTGCTTTGCACCAAACAAAGTTTGGGCAGATGGGCGGACAGCCAGCCCAGTTTTTGCAGTTCGCTCATTGCTTTCCAAACCCCCAGGGCGGTAATCCCCTCGGTGGTCGGAACAAAGATGATATCCGGCAGCGGCGACATCGTCTCAAAGAGTTCAAAGAATAGCGTCTTGGCTCCCTCAATCCGATAGGTAAAACCGTGCTCATTCAAATCGTAGAGGGTCGTTTGGTCCGTCGGTATACTCTCTTTGACGGTGCGGCGATTTTTTTGGTTCCAGGATATTCTTTTTACTGTAGCGCCGTAGAGCTCACAAGCTTCGGCCAAACGATCCGGAGCCTCCTGGGGAATAAATATCAGGGCGGCAACCTGGGCCCTGGTGCTGTACATGCTGGCAGAGATAGCAAGGCCATTAATCCCATCCGCTAAAACCAGGCTTCTTTTTTGCCTGGCCAGATGGGTGAACAGAAGAGACATCTCTCGATCCCGTCCCGATTCCCCGGGATTTTGGGCTTCGTTTTTAATTAAAAGCTGCTTTATCTGTAAACGACTTGCGCTCTTCTCCAATTCGATCAGCGGTGTGTTTCCCTCTTGTAACGACAGGGGAGAAGGGGATGTCTTGGGAAGCAAGGCCTGGTATTTCCACATCTCGCTTCCACGGGTCCATTCCCTGGGGTCGATTTCCCGGCGTGCTTTGTAGAGATCATATTCCGCAAGCAAAAAATGCCCGCAGGATTGACAGGTATCTTCAGAATGGTAGAGACTGTGAATTTTACGACAATTTGAACAAATATACTGATGAAAGTATCCCATTGGAGCTAAAAAAATCCTTCACCTTATTAAACATCGATTCCACTTCCACAGGCGCACCAGACTTCAGCGTTTCATGAATCAACTCAACTAAAAAAACTGAAAAAATCGAACTCTTTGTGCTGAAGTCTGCCGCAGGCAATTTCCATTTATTATCGCCAGTTTCAGGCAAAGCTTAATCCGCGCGAACGGTTCCGAAAAGCTCCGGTATAATTCCATAAAATAAGCAGATCAAAGACCGGTCGGCCAATTGAAGTGCTTTATTATTTAACGCCGCGGTCAGCCATTCCTCATAGCCAAACATAGCGTCGAAAGGGCGTAATAATGACCCGAAGCGTTGGAAAAATCAAGGAAAATCGAAAAACTTTATTGCGAAAATGAGCTGAAGCGTCCCTGGACGATTATACACAATTAATCCTGATAAAACAATAGTAATTTCTATCGGAGCGGGTCGCTTATTAAGCGTTGCAGAGCCTTTCGGATAACAGATGTCCGATCGGCCAAAACGGTCAAAAAACCCAGTTGAGCTGCACTGCGGATGTTGGTTGGGGTGTCGTCAATAAATATGCACTCATCTGCGGTGCAAGCCAACTGCTCCAGCATCACCCGGAAGATACCCGGCGCCGGTTTGTTGATCCCGATCCGGAAGGATAGAAAATAGCCGTCAAAGCCGGCGAGAAAGGGGGATTGCCTGCAGGCGGTCTGCCAGTGAAGCTCATCTGTGTTGGAACAGATGTACAGCCGATATCCCTGTGACTTCAGTTCGGCTGCCAGTTCCCGGACGCCGGCCTTGGGTTCGCCAATCACCTGACGCCAACATTCGCTAAAGGTGGAATAAGACAGATCCACCTGGTAACGGCGGCAGAACTCCCGGTGAAAGTCCGGGAAGGTGCAATGCCCGGCCATTAATTCCAGATGAAGAGGCGAGAGGAAAAAATCCGATAGCGCCTCTACCGGCAGCGAGGACTCCCGGGCCAGGCTGCGGAGGGTGCGTTCCGGGTGGATGTGCACCAGCACATTGCCCAGGTCAAAAATGATATTCGCTTTTTTCATTTGTCGGAATATCTACCTTGCGCAGGTCTGGGCGCGGCCGCCGTCGATGCTGTAGGTTGCCCCGGTGATCCATCCGGCGGATTCCGAGGCCAGGAATAGAATCAGATCGGCGATTTCTTCCGGACGACCTACCCGGCCCAGCGGATGGGTGCTTTTGCTGTGCTCCAGGAATTGCCGGTAGGCCTCCCGATCCATCCCGCTGTTCAAATGCAGCCTGGTTTCCACCACCCCCGGATTCACCGCGTTTACCCGAATCCCCTGCTCCGCCAGTTCCAGGGCCGCACAGCGGGTTAGCTGATCCAATCCGGCTTTACTGACGCAATAGGCCAAAATCCCCGGAAAAGAGCGCAGGCCTGCCACCGAAGACACGTTGATAATGTTCCCTTTGCTTTTGCTTAACATCGCTATGCTGAGTTGGATCAGATAAAAAACCGAGCGCAGATTCAGGTTCATCATCTCATCGTAATCGTCCAGCGAGGTGTTGTTAATGCGGCCCATCGCGATAATTCCGGCCGAGTTTACCAGCACATCCAGGCGGCCGAGTTCCTGTTCGGTTTGCCGGATTAACTCCCGGCAGAATGCGGGATCGCCGAGGTCGCCGGGAACCGAGAATACCCGCGCTCCCTTCTGCCCGTCAAAACGGGCCTGCAATTCAGCCAGTTTTTGTTGATTTCTGCCGGTTAATACCAGGCTGGCGCCTTGCTGCCGGAAGGCCTGCGCCGTTGCTTCGCCGATGCCGCTGGTCGCCCCGGTGATCAGGGCAACTTTGCCTACAAAATTCAGATTCATCTGCTCTCTCCAGGTTTGATTTGTTCCGGAAAAGGTTGTAATATAATTGGCCGAAAGGTATACTGCGACTGTTTATTTACTTCTAAATGAGATTTTACCGACTATATTTCATGTGTTCCGCTGGCGGAAAGTAACCTGATAAGAAAGGCAAACGATGACTCGCTTGAATGTACTTACCGGCCTGGATGTCCTGGTTGCCCGGCAACTGCAACCGCTGCATGGCCGGCGGGTTGCCCTGCTCTGCAACCAGGCCTCGATTGACCGGCGCTATCGCCACATTAGCGATTATTTTGCAGAAGCTCATCGCACCGGCAAGGTGCACCTGCGCTCGGTCTGGGGGCCGCAGCATGGCTTGTGGGGCCATACCCAGGACAATATGATCGAGTGGCAAAGCTACCGCGACCCCCGCCTGGGAGCGCCGGTCTATTCCCTCTACGGAGAACATCGCAAACCGACCCCGGAGATGCTGGACGGTGTAGAGGTGGCGGCGGTGGATCTCCAGGATGTCGGATCGAAATACTATACCTTTATTTGGACGATGGCTCTTGTGATGGAAGCCTGTGCGGAGTCTGGTGTAGAGGTGCTGGTATTGGATCGCCCGAACCCGATTGATGGAGTACGGATGGAAGGCGTCCTTACGGAAGGCGCCTATCGCAGCTTTGTCGGCTGGCAGCCGTTGTTGATTCGCCACGGAATGACCATTGCCGAGATTGCCCTGTACCTGCAAAAGAAATTTTATCCGGATTGCCGGGTAGAGGTGTTGAAAATGGAGGGTTGGCGCCGGGAGATGCTTTTCCCGCAGACGGGATTGCCCTGGGCGCCTCCATCGCCCAATATGCCGCTGCCGGAAACGGCGCTGGTCTACCCGGGAATGTGCCTCCTGGAAGGAACCAATCTCTCCGAGGGACGGGGAACGACCCGCCCCTTTGAAATATTCGGCGCACCCTGGATCGACGCCTGGACGTTTTGCCGGGAATTGGCCGGGTTTAATTTAAGCGGGGTTGTTTTCCGGCCGCTGGAGTTCCAGCCCACCTTCCAAAAGCACGCCGGGAAAAACTGCGGCGGCGCCTTTATCCATGTTGCCGATCCCGGGCAGTTTCAGCCGTTTCGCACGGCGCTGGCAATCCTGATTACCGCTTATAAACTGTACCCCGGGGAGTTTCGCTGGAAGGAGCCGCCTTATGAGTATGAATATGAGAAGCTGCCGATTGATATTCTGATCGGCAACTCCTGGCTGCGGGAGATGATCGAGCAGGGGAGCGACTTCCGGGAAATTTGCCGGCGTATTGCCGAGGATGAGCAGGCCTTTGCCGAACAGCGCCGCCCTTTTCTGATCTATTGAACGGCGATTATAGAGAATTGCTGATTTCGTTTGCCGCAGTCTCAAGCCTGTGTTTGCATCCCTATGGGGCGGCTACTTGCTAACAGCTATTGTGCAAGCAGGAGTGCCAAACTTCAGTTTGGCCGGGGTTGCCACACTTTTTCTGGAAAGAAATCTTGTATCCCCACGCTGTCAAGCCGAAGCGTGCCGCCCCTGTTTTTTATCCTCTCGTTCCCGGCTCCTGCCTGGAACGGTTTTTTAAAAAAAAGCTCTGCTTTGCTATTGCCGGTCATTGGTCGGCTTGCTTTATTTTGGCAATGTAAGCGGAGCTTAGAGTGAAAAGTGCGTTCCAGGCGGGAGCTTGGAACGAGGGGGAACGAGTTTCCCATGAAATTTCACCACTCCAGCCCTCCCCGAAATCTGGGAGGGAGGCCGGTTTCCCCCCGATTTCGGGCTTCGTCGTGAGCTCAGCCGAACGGGGGACTAAGGGGGGACATTACCATTGCATGAAGGCAACTACACAAATACATTGCATTTTTCGGAAACTAATTCACATCTCAATAAAAAGAATTGCTGATTTTATTTGCTGCAGTCTCAAGCCTGTGGCTGCTCACTACCTGCTGTCCTGCAAAAAGGAGGGCCAAATTTCAGCTTGAAACTTCCTGCAAGATTTTCGAGTATCGATCAGCGTTTTCCGATCTGCGAAATGCCCCACCCCAGGGTGTAATGGCTCATCCGCATTCTTTGTCTCTACTCTTTAATCTTTAGTAACCACTTCAGGTAGTGCGTGGAACAATTGAGATTCGTTGTTGTAGTCAGCCTTTCCCGAAAGGAGCATGTTGTGCTGACAAGCGTTCGACCGAATCAATTTTGGGAATGCATCGACTGTGTCGATGCTGCATCAACGCAGTTGATGCATTCCAAAAGGCGGAACAAGCTATCGACAAGAACAACCGGCATGAAACACTAGCGTGAAATTTATCTTTCTCGTTCCAGGCTCCAGCTTGGAACGCACTTTTCCCTAAAAGCTCCGCTTTTTGCACCGGAACTGCGCGGTCACTTCGGCCCTGCTGACAAACTCTTGCTTGCAAGAGAGCCGGGCGTCAATGCCCTGCTTCAGACCACTGTGATGAGGTCAAAGAAAAAGCTGATCATCTCGTTCCAGGCTTTCGCCTGGAACGAGGGGAACCCTGTCAAGCTGATCTTTCTCGTTCCAGGCTCCAGCTTGGAACGCACTTTTCCCTAAAAGCTCCGCTTTTTGCACCGGAACTGCGCGGTCACTTCGGCCC
>JAJRYW010000448.1 GCA_024275555.1 Calditrichota bacterium
CAGCAGCAGCAGCGGCAAAGCCAGGCGATACAGGCTGATGCCGGAGGAAAGGCAGCAGATCAACTCGTTATACTGGGCCATGCTGCCCAGGGAGAATAAACTGCTTAAGAGCATGTTCACCGGCAGGGTCAGGGTGATGATGTAGGGGATGTAGTAGAGGTAGTAAATCAGCGTGTAGCTGCCCGGCGCTTTGCTGGACAAGAATTTGTCCAGATGTTCGATCAGGTCGATGACAATAAAAATGGCAATAAAAGCCAGGGTGGTGAAGAGCAGCACCACTAAAAATTTTTTGACGATATATCGGTCTAATATGCTCATACAGTGATCGCTTAATGGCCTGAGTCTTTAAAAAATACTTGCAGAAATTTAGGCAGGCGCTCCCATTGGATAAAGGAAGTTTCCCGTACCGTGCGGATAGTCAGGTAAATTCCCATGGCGCCCACCAGGATGTTGGGGAACCACATGGCCAGCAGGGGAGAGAGCAAGCGCCGGTCGGCCAGTTCTTCCCCGCCAATCAGGCAGGCCCAGTAAAGCAGAAAGAAACCGATGCTGAAGGTGACCCCGACTCCCAGCGAACCCTTCTGGGCCCGGATACCCAGGGGGGCGCCGATAAAAATAAACACCAGGCAGGCAAAAGGGATCGAATATTTTTTATGAATTTCGACCTGGTAGCGATTGATCTGTTTTTTGAAGTACTCCAGGCTGCTGAGCGTCGATTTTGAGGTTTGCAGCAGGCCCTGGATTTTGCGGGAAGCCTGGTAAAGGGCGTTGCGTTGCTGGGCGTCGGTAATGGTGTAATCGCTCCGGGACGCCCGGGCAAAACGCTGTTGCAAACTATCCGGGTGGATGAGGAAGGCGCTCAGCTTGTCGGCCAGCTTCTTTTGCTCTTCGGTAATTTGCCGTCGATATTTGGCGACTTCATCGCGCATCATGCGAATGGTCATCTCCCGGTCGCCGCGCTGGATTTCGTTAAGCCGCTTAAACGCCTGCCCCTCCGCATCAATATAAAACACGTTTTTGGTGAAGGAAACCCGCCGGTATTCGGAAAAATCCCGGGCGCTGACCTCGTGAATCTCGCCGTCGAACAAATGGAAGACCAACTGTTCCCGCGCTTTGTCAAAAATCAGGTAGCCGTGGTCTGCAATGACGGTGCGCTGCATTTCCGGATCGGAGTAATCAAAAATGGTGATCTGCTTCAGCTTGTCGGCGTTGCCGTCGGGATAGTTCGGGTCGAGCAGGTTGGCCTGCCGGGCAATTTCCCGGTGGAGCGGCTGTTCCACCTCTTCCACCAGAATATTGAAATTGTCCAGTTTGAGATAGATGCCCTTTTCCAGCTCGAAGGTCGGTTTTTTGCGGGAAATACTCCGGAACAGCAGCCGGGCCTGGTGATTGTACTCGGGCAGAATCTGGTCGTTAAAATAGATCATGGCCAGGGTAAGCACTCCCGCCCACATCACCGCCGGGGCGATGGTGCGGTAGAGGTTGATCCCGCTGGATTTCAAAATGGTGATCTCGTTGTCGGCCGAGAGGCGTCCGAAAGCCATCAGGGCGGCTACCAGCACAGACATGGGAACCGCCAGGGCCAGCATCCAGGCCAGGTTGAGGTAGATAAATTCCAATATGGTGATAAAGGGCAGATCTTTGCCGAAGAGCTTCCCGATGTAGCGCACAATAAACTTGGTCACAAAGACAAACATAATCACCGCCAGGGAAAACCAGAACGGCCCCATGTGTTCTTTGATGATGTAGCGGGTCAGTATCTTCATAGCATCCGTATCTGCGGTTAAGAGCCCAATGTACACGCAGAACGGAGATTGCCCAACCGGATTTTTTTGTTTGTGCCGCCGCAAAGCTGGCAACGGAGCAATCAAACAATTGAGATTGGGCTTTCCCGGCGCAACAAAGAAAAATCGATTTGAAAGTACAATTGGGGTATGATGTAGTAACGAACTGACGATAATAAAAAAATCTTTGTGAACTTCGTACCTTCGCGGCTAAAACTAAGATGCGGAATCCGGTTGCATCCGTTCCGGCGGTTATGTAAACTATCGACTGGCGCCGGCTGAAACGAAAAACCCACTTCTGCGAATGCGGTGCAAATGTGCTTATAAAATCATCCCAAAATCAGGAAGACAGCGTGATACCCAAGCTGAAAAATATTTTGGCGACCCTGGATGAATACATCGGGCACTACCCGATCTACCTGTACC
>JAJRYW010000449.1 GCA_024275555.1 Calditrichota bacterium
AACCCGCAAAATGGTTTTGATGAAGTAAGTTTGCTCATAAGATGACATTAGCGTCACTCGCTCCTCCTTCCCCTGCTCCTCGGTGGAAGGCTATTCCGCAGTCTGAAGCCTGCGTCTACCGGGGGCTGGTGCTCTCTGCGCTCCCTCCTTCCACTGCTCCGCGGTGGAAGGCCTTTTCGAGGCTCCTGCCTCGTGTGTGGGGGAGAGCCTCCCCCGGGTGTTCCGGCTGCAGAGCGCCGGCGTTAGGCGCCCCCGTCATGCCGTGCTTGACCCGGCATCCCCGCCCATTAGCACCGCCGCAGCGGGTTGGGCAAGCTTCGGATTGCGCCCCCTCCGCAGTCTGAAGCCTGCGTTTACCGGGGGCTGGTGCTCTGCGGTGGACGGCTATTCCGCGGCTCCGGCCTCGTGTGTGATGCCGGGCTTCACCCAGGCACTCTGCCAGAGCGCCGGCGTGCGGCGCTCCCGTCATGCCGGACAGCGGACCGGCATCTGCGCCTCCGGTACAAAGCTGCACTTCGCAGTCCCCCCATCGACCTCCAACCACAACGCGGCTCCGTCGGAGCGGGGCAGGCCAGGCTCAGGGGGCTTAGAAGCGGGTCTTTTTCAGAAATGATTGGCAGTATTGCCGAATTCTTGTAAATTCGCTCCCCCAATAACACCTGATTTTCGGAGGTCTGCTCATGAAATTTTTGTATACGATCCGTTTTTTACTCTTTCTGTGTCTACTCATATCGCCCCTCCGGGCGGAATTTAGCACCCCGGGCAACGGCGGCCGTTATTCGCTGGGCTGGCTGTCGGTGTTCTCCGGCGGGGCGGTGACCGGCAACAGCGGCGCATTTCAGATTCACCAGACGGTTGTCATCTCTGCTACGGATACGCTGGACATTTTTCCCGGCGACACCCTGGTGTTCACCGATCAAACCGGGCTGGTGGAGCTAAACATCAACGGGGCGCTGCTGGCGCTGGGAACCGCCAGCGACTCGATTATTATTACCTCGGCGTCTCAATCGCCGGGTGATTATTATGGCCTGCGTTTCCGGGATACCGCACCGGGCTCGGCCTTCCGTATCCGGTATGCACGCATTGAGTACGCTACCCGGGCCATCCGTGTTTTTGGAGCGGCGGCAGAAGTTGAACACTGCCTGATCCGCCATAGCAGCGAGGTTGCCGTAAAGCTTTCCCAGTCCAATAGTGTGGTGCGCGATTGCGTTATCGAGCAGAACCGCCGGGAAACCATAGTGCTGTCGCTGGGCGCTTCCCCGGTTATCGAAAATAATTTGATTCGCAATAACAATATTGATAACGCTTCGCCATACCCCTATATCAACATTGGCGGGCTGCAAGGGAACAGTTCGCCGGTGGTGCGGGGAAATACGATTATTGGCGGATACGAGATGAGCGGGGCGATTTCAATATGGGGCTCCAGCAATGCCCTCATCGAAGGCAATACCATCCGCGACTGCGCTTACGGGATTCTCTGTTTCCAAAGCGGCGCCAATCCGCGCATCAAGAATAATGTTTTGCTGAACAACGCTATCAACCCCAATCCGGAGTGGGGATTTGGCATTGCCTGCAACGGCAGCAACGCCCCGGTGGTGACCGGAAATGAAATTCGGGGGCACTTTTACGGCGTAGCGATTGTCAACGGCGGCCAGCCCAACCTGGGCGACCTGAATAACGCCGACAGCACCGATGACGGCGGCAACTGGTTCCTGGGCAACGGCCGCGACGGCCGGCAATACGAACTCTTCAACAACAATCCCTTGCCGATTATGGCTGAAAACAACTGGTGGGGTACCAACAACCCGGACAGCATCGCTGCTCGTATCGTCGATCAAAACGATTCCACTTTCTACGGCCCGGTGGATTTTACGCCCTTTATCCAACAGGACCCCACCGGGGTAAACGTGACAGGAACAAATCTTCCGTTAACATTAGAACTCTTGCCCAACTATCCCAATCCCTTTAATCCGCTTACCAATATCGAATTTCGGATGGCGGAACCCGGATTTGCCCGGTTAGCAATTTACGATTTGCTGGGAAAACGGGTGAAAACTCTTGTACAGGAAAATTTAGCTCCGGGCGTTCATACCGTGCAATGGGACAGCCGGGATAATCTGGGCCGGCCGGTAGCCAGTGGAGTCTACCTGTATCGACTGGATATGGGAGAGTTCAGCCAAACCCGCAAAATGGTTTTGATGAAGTAAGTTTGCTCATAAGATGACATTAGCGTCACTCGCTCCTCCTTCCCCTGCTCCTCGGTGGAAGGCTATTCCGCA
>JAJRYW010000022.1 GCA_024275555.1 Calditrichota bacterium
GTGGGAAAACTAAGGAAGGTGTAAAATTATAATGAATCTGGATTTATCCCTCAGTGAAGACCGGGCGATTTTACAGGAATTCATTCAGGAAAGCAAAGAAGGAATTGAGCAGATTGAGACAATTCTTCTCAATCTGGACGAGAACCCCGGGGGGCTTGGGGAAATTGACGACGGGCAAATCAACAAAATATTCCGGACATTTCATTCCATTAAAGGGAGCGCCGGGTTTATTGGTTTGGTGCAAACCAGCGAGTTAACCCATCACGCCGAGACGTTACTCGATCAGATTCGCAAAGGGAAACAAGCGCTTACAAAAGAGCACATCGATTTGTTTTTACAACTTTGCGACTTTTTGCGGGAGCTGTTAGACCATATTCAAACCGCCTTTAGCGAAGAAGCCTACACCGCCAAAATTAACTCCTACATTGAGAAACTAAACAAATTTTTGAAGCAGGAAAAATCCTCCAAGTCCTCCGGCGCAAGAAAAAGGAAGAAAAAGACCCCCAATTCAAAAGCCGAAGAAAGGGCTCCGGAACCTGCGGAGAGAACGCCGGATTCCAAGGAAGGCGAACTCAATTTTGAGCAGCTAATTACCCCGGAAATGGTAAAGCAGTTCCAGGCGGACGCTCTGGAGATGCTGGATGCCGCCGAGCAAGATTTGTTGGAATTGGAGAAGGAATCTTCGCGGCTGGAAGCGGCGGAGAGTGCGTTCCGCTCCATTCACAGTTTAAAAGGAAATGCCGGATTTTTGGGGTACGAGGATGTCGTTCAGGTTTGCCACCAGTTAGAACAGTTTTTGGAGCAATTGCGCAGTGGGAAGGTGGATTTTGATGCCGGTCAGTCCAGCCTGGCTTTGCAGGTGATTGATTTTATTCGCAAAGCGCTGGAAAACATGGACGAAAATCGGCCGCCTTTAATTCCTGGCAAGTTCGGATTGATTGATTTAATGAAAGAGACGCTGGGAGACGCCGCGGCAGAAGATGCCGCCTCCCAAACTCCGGAGAAATCCGGGGCAAAAGAAGAGAAAACGGAGTCCCCGACGGTAAAAGAAGCTGCAGGGACAGGCCAAACCGCTTCGCCGGGAAATGGCCAGGGGGAAGCCGGCCAGCAAACAACCCGGATTGCTTCACCCGTACAGAAAACGTTGAATACGGAATTTATTCGGGTGGACGTGAACAAGTTGAATCATTTAATGGATCTGGTGGGAGAGCTGGTCATCGCCGAGTCGATGGTGTCGCAGCATCCGGAAATCATGGGACGGGATTTGCCCGGATTCGAGAAAGCAATTATTCATTTGCAAAAGAACATTCGGGAACTCCAGGAACTGGCCACTTCCATGCGCATGATTCCCCTTACAGCCACCTTCCGTAAAATGATTCGCCTGGTTCGGGACCTTTCGCGCAAGAGCAATAAGCAGGTGGAATTGGAAATTCGAGGGGGAGACACCGAGGTGGACCGTTCGGTGATCGAACATATTTCCGATCCGCTGGTGCACATTATTCGAAATGCGGTGGATCACGGCATTGAACCGAGTGAAGAGCGTCTTAAAAAAGGAAAACCTCCGGTAGGTAAAATCACCCTGGACGCGAAACAGGTGGGAGGCGAAATCTGGATCAGCATTACCGATGACGGCCGGGGGCTGGATCGGGAAAAGATTCTGGCGAAAGCGGTGGAACGGGGCCTGGTGCCCGAGGAGAACGACCATATTCCAGATGAGGAGGTTTGGCGGTTGATTTTTACCCCCGGATTTTCCACCGCTCAGGAAGTAACCGCTATTTCCGGCCGTGGGGTGGGCATGGACGTGGTGGTGCGAAATATTGAGAAGATCCGCGGAAGAGTGGATATTTACAGCGAGAAAGATGTGGGAACCACTCTGAAGTTGCGCATTCCGCTTACCACAGCCATCATCGACGGAATGTTGGTGCGAGTGCAAAATTCACTTTATGCCATTCCAGTGCTCGATATTCGAGAGTCCCTCCAGGTTAATTCCCATCCGGTGGTTCGCATGGTGGATGGTCAAGAAGTTATTCGCATTCGGGATCAGATTTTTCCGGTGGTGCGCTTGCATGAGTTTTACCGCATGAACGGGCAGGAAAAAGAGCTTTCTCAGGGAATTTTAATTCTGGTGGAAAACGGGGGCAAATCGCTCTGCCTGTTTGCGGATGAATTGATTGGACAACGACAACTGGTGATCACCGGGGCGTGCGTGCAATCGGGGGAGCGTTCGAGAGGGCGCGCGGTGAAGATCGAAGCGCGCTCATTACCTATCTGACGTTGGGGTACCCGACGCCGGCCGACAGCCTCGATCTGGTGCCGGCGCTCCAGGCCGGCGGCGCGGATATCATCGAGTTGGGCGTCCCTTTCTCGGACCCGGTCGCCGATGGGCCGACCATTCAGCGCGCCAGCTATGCCGCGTTGCAAGCCGGCGTCACGCCGCGCCTCTGCCTGGAGCTTGCGGCCGACCTGCGCGAGGGTGGCGTCTCGGTTCCCTTCGTGTTCATGGGGTATTACAACCCCATCTACAGCTATGGCCTCGATGCGTACGTCCGAGACTGCATGGCGGCCGGCGTCGATGGGCTGATCGTGCCGGATCTGCCGCCGGAAGAGGCCGGCCCGCTCGCCGCGGCGTGCAAAGATGCCGGCCTGGCGTTGATCTATCTGGCGGCGCCCAATAGCTCTGAAGAGAGGGTGGCGCGTATCGCTGCGGCTACCGAGGGCTTCTTGTACGTCGTTTCACGACTGGGGACCACAGGAATCGGCAGGAATCCCGAGGGGGAACTGAACGTGCGTCTGGCGCTGGTTCGCAAATATGCGAAGACGCCCGTCGCCGTTGGATTTGGCATCTCGCGGCCCGCTCAGGTTCGCGCCCTGGCCGGCCTGGTCGATGGCATCATCGTTGGCAGCGCCGTGGTGAAAAGAGCGCCCGCCGGCCCGGCAGCGCTTCGGGCGTATGTCTCCTCTCTCCGCGAGGCGATGCAGCGCGCGATTTGATGCCAATTTGCTTCCACGAGTTGTTACTGCTCAAGTGCCAGGAAGTGGAGCCTTGATGAATCAAGGCGCTA
>JAJRYW010000450.1 GCA_024275555.1 Calditrichota bacterium
CGCGCCGCTATTTTGGCATTTGAAAAAGTTTTTACCTATAAAAATTCCAACAAGAACGACTATGCCCAGTTTAAATTGGGGCAATGCTATTTTCAGCTTAAAGACCGCCAGCGTGCCAAGGAAGAATTCCAGAGTCTTATTGACAATTATAAAAATTCTTCTTTAATTAGGAAGGCTGAGCAGTATTTGGCGAAGCTATAAAAAACAGTTGGGGGCGGTTAGTTCAGTTGGCTAGAACGCTGCGTTCACATCGCAGAGGTCACTGGTTCGAGTCCAGTACCGCCCACTTCACCTTTAATACTATCCCGTGAGGTAGTGAAGGTCGTGAGTAAAATAAATCACATCCATTTTTGAAAAAAAAGTCTTCGGGATTTTCCGAAGACTTTTTTTTTGCCCGCAAAGGAGAACCTATGCCCGGAAAAATCAAAGCAACACTCCTCACCAGGAACGATATGCAGCGGATTATTACCCGCCTGGCGCATGAAATCTTAGAGAAGAATCGCGGCACGGAAGACCTGGTTCTGGTGGGGTTGCGCACCCGCGGCGCCTTCCTGGCGGAGCGGATATCCCGCAAAATTCAGGAAATCGAGGGAGTGGAAATTCCCACCGGCTTTCTGGACGTCACCCTGTACCGGGATGACTTTCGCACCCGGCTCAAGCAACCGGCGGTGGAAGTAACCAATATCCCTTTCTCGGTTGAGAACAAAAATATCGTGCTGATCGACGATGTTCTCTATACCGGCCGGACCATACGTTCGGCGTTGGACGCCTTGATGGCCTTTGGCCGCCCCGCCCGGATCTACCTGGCCATACTGGTGGACCGCGGCAACCGGGAACTGCCCATTAAAGCGGATTTTGTGGGAAAAAACATCCCCACTTCCATCAACGAAGAAGTGAAAGTAAAAATGGAAGAAGTGGATGAGGAAGACGCGGTGTATTTAATCGATACCTCACAAGCATAACCCTATAACATTCAAAGGATCACTATGCTCAGATCACGTCATTTGTTAGGCCTGGATGGAATGCAACCCGGGGAGATCACTTTACTCCTCGATACGGCCCGTACTTTTCGGGAAATTCTGGAACGCCCCATTAAGCGGGTGCCCACCCTGCAGGGGAAAACGGTGGTGAATCTGTTCTTCGAACCATCCACCCGCACCCGAATTTCCTTCGAGTTGGCTGAGAAGCGCATGTCCGCCGACATCGTGAATTTTTCGGCCAGCACCAGTTCGGTGAAAAAGGGGGAATCGTTGATCGATACGGTCAAGAATATCGAGGCGATGAAGATCAACATGGTGGTGGTGCGGCACTCTTCCCCGGGGGCGGCGCACCTGCTCTCCAAAGTCATCGACGCCAATATCATCAACGCCGGGGATGGGGGACACGAACATCCCACCCAGGCCCTGCTGGATATGATGACCATCCGGGAAAAATTCGGAAAGCTGGACGGCTTAACCGTCGCGCTGGTGGGGGATATTTCCCACTCGCGGGTGGCGCTTTCCAATATTTACGGTCTTACCACCATGGGCGCCCGGGTGCTGGTCTGCGGCCCCTCCACGCTGATTCCCCGCCATATTGAACGGCTGGGCGTGGAGGTCTATCATAATATTGATGACATCATCCCCCGGGTGGATGTGATGAACATCCTGCGCCTGCAACTGGAGCGGCAGGAGAGCGGATTGTTCCCCTCGCTCCGGGAGTATCACAATTATTTCGGGATCACCCCGGAGCGGCTGGAAAAAGCGGAAAAGCCGATCATGATCATGCACCCCGGCCCCATGAACCGGGGTCTGGAGATTTCCAGCCACGTGGCGGATAGCGAGCATTCGGTAATTTTGGAACAAGTCACCAATGGAATCGCCTTGCGGATGGCGGTTCTTTACTTACTTTCAGGAGGCCAAAGTGAAATTCAGTAAAGACATCGCCCGGGGCCGGGAAAAATTTGCCCCGCTGCCGGAACAACTGGTGTTGAAAAGCGCCCGGGTCATCGATCCGGAGCAGGGCATTGATGACCTGTTTGACCTGGCCATCGAGAACGGAGTGATTAAGTCGGTTGAAAAGGATGCGACAATTTCCCCGGATTTTAGCGGGGAGGTGTTGGATTTGTCCGGCAAGGTGATTACCCCGGGATGGCTGGACCTTCATGCACACTTGCGCGAGCCGGGGCGGGAGGATGAAGAGACCATCGAGAGCGGCGCGCTGGCGGCCGCCAATGGCGGATTTACCGCGGTTTGCTGTATGTCGGACACCAACCCGGCCATCGACACCCAGGAGATTATTCAATACATTAAAGACCGGGCGCGGGGATTGCTGGTGGAGGTGTTGCCGGTTGCCGCAGCCACCAAAAAGAGGGAAGGGCAGGAACTGACCGAGATTCTGGATTTAGTCGGCCAGGGCGCCGCAGCGATTTCCGATGATCCCCATCCCATTCTCAAGTCGGAGATCATGCGCCGGGTGTTGGAATACAGCCGGATGATTCCCATTCCGGTGATCGTCAACGCCGAAGACGCCAGCATGACCGGCAAAGGCTATCTCCACGAAGGATTCGTTTCCACCCGGTTGGGCCTGGGGGGGATGCCCTCGGTGGCGGAAGATTTGATGATTGGCCGGGATTTGCTGCTCAGCGAGTACACCGGGGGCTTGCTGCATATCTCCCATATCTCTACCAAAAAAGCGGTAGAGTTGATTCACGGCGCCAAGCAGCGTGGAGTGAAGGTTACCGCCGATGTCACGCCGCATCACCTGGCCTTAACCGACGAAGCGGTTCTGGGATTTGATACCAATACCAAGGTGAACCCGCCGCTGCGCAGCGAGGAAGACCGCCAGGCATTGATTGAGGGCTTGCGCAAGGGAATCATCGATGTAATTGCTTCCGATCATTCTCCGCACTCCTGGGAAGAAAAGGCCTCGGAGTTTATCTATGCCCCGTTTGGCGTTGTCGGTTTGGAAACCGCCCTTTCGGTAGCATCTACAGTGCTCTGTCATCAGGCCGGGATGGATATTAAAGAGCTAATCCCCAAGTTTGCCGTAAATCCCTACCGTGTTTTGGGAAAAACCCCGCCGGCTGTTGCCGCCGGCCAACCGGCCAATTTAACCATCCTGGACCCGTCCGCCCGGTGGACCCTTTCGGAAAAGAACCTCCTCTCCAAAAGCCACAATACTCCTTTTATCGGTTGGGAAATGCAGGGAAAACCGTTTGGGGTGATTAACAAGGGGCAGATGTTTTTTTCGGCCCGGTAGCCTGCGCTCAGTAATGCGGAGTCGGGGATACTTTGATGGCGGTTTTGCTGCCCTGTCGTGCAGCTCTCTACATAGGGCGAAGGGAAGGGAGCTTACCTGCCTAATTGGTGTTAATTTTGTCATGATGTCATAAGCGATTTGGCATCATGACATAGTTCTTAAGAGACTTCTTACGGTCTGTTTTTTACTACTGTGACCTAAGTGGTGTAATAACAAATCATTAGAGGGAGTTGTTTTTAATTGGCACTATTGTTGTTAGTAGATAGGTGTCCCTCAAGAGGGGGCGTGTAGATGATCAACTTCAAAGTTACAAAGGGGTTTTCCATGAGCAACGAAAGTATGATTGATCGCTGGATGAAAAAATTAAGTAGCGAGGATGTGGCGCGTGAGACACATCGCGAAGAAATGCTGGAAAAACTGCAAACCTTATTTACGGAAAATCTGATTGTTGCCAGACGGCTGGAAGCGGAAATAAAACATTTGCCGTATCAACAATTGCGGGAAGCAGCCCTGAAGATTGTGGAACAAAAACGGGAAGAGAGCAAGAAACTGGAGCAGATGATCAGCTCCCTGGGCGGTTCTCCGAACTGGAGTGAAGTGGAAAGTGTTGATGTAGAGCCGGACGGCCGTTTTAACCAGGTGTTAAAGCTGGAAGGAGAACTGGCTGAGAAGTTGATTGCTACGGTGAATTTGGCGGAAGATTACGGCTATGATGAAATTATGCAGGAGCTGATGAAATTCCGCGATGCTCATCATGAACAAATTGATGATTTAGAACGCGTAATAATGAAAATAAATGCAACCTTATAATTCTTAAAAGGAGGAAAGGTTCAATGGCCAAGAAAGTAATTGGAATTGACCTTGGGACTACCAATTCAGTAGTCGCAGTCATGGAAGGCGGGGAACCGATTGTTATTCCTAATTCCGAAGGAAATCGCACCACGCCTTCAATCGTTGGATTTGCCAAATCCGGAGAAATTTTAGTTGGCGCTCCGGCAAAACGTCAGATGATCACCAATCCGCAAAATACGGTTTACTCCATCAAACGCTTTATGGGACGCCGGCGGGACGAAGTTCCCGAGGAAGCGGAAATGGTTCCGTATAAGATTAAAGATGGCGTGAACAACCTGGCCGTCGTTGAAGTCGGCGAAAAGGACTATACCCCCCAGGAAATTTCGGCGATGATCCTGCAAAAGATGAAGCAGACCGCAGAGGATTACCTGGGCGATAAAATAACCGACGCGGTGATTACCGTGCCGGCGTATTTTAACGATAGCCAGCGCAAGGCCACCAAGGAAGCCGGCGAGATTGCCGGATTAAATGTGCTGCGGATTATCAACGAACCGACCGCGGCGGCGCTTGCTTATGGATTGGACAAAAAAACCAATCAGAAAATTGCCGTGTACGACCTGGGCGGCGGCACCTTCGATATCTCCATCCTGGAAATCGGCGACGGGGTGTTCGAGGTAAAATCTACCAATGGCGACACCCACCTGGGCGGGGATAACTTCGACCAGCGCATCGTCGACTTCCTGGCCGATGAATTCCATAAAGAGCACGGTATCGATCTGCGTAAAGACCCGATGGCCCTGCAGCGTCTGCGGGAAGCCGCCGAAAAGGCCAAAATTGAGCTGAGCAGCACCTTGCAAACCGACATCAACCTGCCCTTTATTACTGCCGACGCCAGCGGTCCCAAGCACTTGCAGCAGACCCTGACGCGCTCCAAGTTCGAGCAATTGGTGGAAGATTTAGTGCAACGGACGTTGGGCCCCTGTCAAAACGCCCTCAAAGATGCCGGGTTAAACACCTCGGACATCGATGAGGTGATTTTAGTGGGCGGTTCCACCCGTATTCCGCGCATTCAGCAGTTGGTCAAGGAAACTTTCGGAAGAGAACCGCACAAGGGGATCAACCCGGACGAAGTGGTGGCAATCGGCGCGGCCATCCAGGGCGGCGTTCTGGCCGGCGAAGTGAAAGATGTGCTCTTGCTGGACGTCACCCCGCTTTCCCTGGGAATCGAAACCCTGGGCGGCGTGTTTACCAAGCTGATTGAGCGGAACACCACCATCCCGACCCGCAAGAGCGAGGTCTTCACCACTGCGGCGGATAATCAACCCTCGGTCGAAGTGCATGTCTTGCAGGGCGAGCGGGAGTTTGCCAAGGATAACCGCACGCTGGGGAAATTTATTCTGGATGGAATTCCCCCGGCGCCGCGCGGCGTGCCGAAGATTGAAGTAACTTTCGACATCGATGCAAACGGTATCCTGAATGTATCCGCCAAGGACCTGGCCAGCGGCAAAGAACAAAAGATTCGCATCGAAGCCAGCAGCGGCCTGAGCGAAGATGAAATTGAAAAGATGGTGCGCGAGGCGAAGGAGAACGCCGCTGAAGACCGCAAACGCCGGGAACTGATCGACGCTAAGAACGCCGGCGACAACCTGGTCTATCAAACCGAGAAAAATTTGAATGAACTTGGCGACAAACTGCCGGCTGAGGCCAAGAACAAGATCGAAGCAGCGGTTAGTCGCCTTAAAGCGGCTACCAAAACCGAAAATCTCGAGGAAATCCGCTCGGCGACTGAGGCTTTGAACCAGGTCTGGAACGAAGCGTCTGCGAATCTGTATCAGCAGACCGGCGCCCAGGCCGGCGGCGAAAGCGCCGGTTCGGACGCCGCGGCCGCGGCAGATTCTTCCGCCGCTAAAGATGAATCGGTTGAAGAAGCCGATTTTGAAGTCGTCGATGACGACAACAACAAAGATAAACAATAATGACCTTCCGGGGGATGAGCGTCCCCCGGAAAATTTTGTTTAAAGAGCCGCAATCTGTTTCGCAGATAGTGGGAGGTAATAATCAATGATGCGAAAACCGAAAAAGGAACATAGAGTGAAATCAAACTCGTCTATCCATTCCGAGCAAAAGGAGATTCCGGTCGATCCCGAAGAGCACCTGGAAACTCTGGGACAGACCGGGGCGGAATCTTCCCCAGAGGAAAAAACCGGCAACGGAAAAAGCGAGCTACGCGATTCCCGGCAGGATGATCAAAAAGAGGATACTCCAATCCAGCCTGGGGAAGCCGGTGCTGAAACCCTGGCAAACCTGGAAGAGCAAAACCTGCGCTTACGGGCCGAGTTTGCCAACTATAAACGCCGCGTTGAAAAGGAAAAAGAGGAATTTGCCCTCTACATCAAAGCGGAGTTGTTTAAGAAATTTCTTCCGGTGCTGGACGATTTTAAAAATATGATCGAAAAAACCCAAACCGGCGACAACAACCAGAGTGTGCTCGATGGCGTAAAGCTGATCTATGAAAAGTTCCAGCAAATTCTGGAGCGGGAAGGAATGCAAAAGATCGAAGCGCTGGGCCAGGATTTTGATCCGGAGTTCCACGAGGCGCTGATGCTGAAACCAATTGAGGATGAATCTCAGCATAACAAGGTGGTGGAAGTATTCCAGGAGGGATTTATGCTCAAAGATCGCCTGTTGAAACCCAGTAAGGTGGTGGTGGGGAAATACGAAGAAAAATAGGCGACTGCTTATCATGATGATAAAAGAGAGGGCTTTTTTCGGCCCTCTTTTTTTATGTACATCACAAACCGATCAGCGTTGGGGAAATTTGGGATTCCCCAATAAGGGCGGTTCGACAGTTCAACCCCCAGATGGGTAATATTCCCCGGGCCTGTTGTAAATGAGTAGATTAAGGCAATACCGGGAGATCAAATTAAAATGGCCCGAAAGCAACCGAACATAAAGTGTGCTTCAACCCGATAGCGGCGTGCGCTAAAGATATTTTTTTAATCTCGAAAAAGTAAATATTTATACAAACATTAATTAAAAAAAGATTGATTATTTGATTCCTTTGTTGATATATTAAGTCGTCGACCTGCAAGAATTGAACATTTATCAAAATTTGGGAGTGGTAGAGGGGCGGATAGTCGCTATCGCTATTGACATTGTTTTCAGAATTCTTTAAATTAGGTCATTCAAAATTTATGAGGTGTGGTCTATGCTGGTATTAACAAGGAGGTTGGGCGAGTCTATCAATATCGGTGATAATATTAAAATCACAGTGGTTGATATTGATGGGAAACAAGTCAAGATTGGGATCGAAGCCCCTCGTGATATATCTATCTTCCGCGAAGAAGTATATGAGCGAATCAAATTGGAGAACCTTCGGGCAGCCGGGGCAACCTCTGATGATCTGAAAAAAGCTGCTCAGCTCTTCAAGAAAGATTCCAGTTCCGAGAAAAAATAGCCTATCTTTCGTCCTCCCTCCAGGAGTCGAGTGTCTTTCTCATTATCTTTCGTAGTATGATTGAAGATGAAAATATCGGAAATTCGTAACCGGTTTGCCTGCCCCGTCTTGCGGGAGGAGAACCGGTTCTTTATTGAATCTGACGGCCAAGGTTTCCCGGACTGGAAATCATATTTTTGCTTACCCGGCTGTATTTGTGTCGCAGGCTGTTTTAAAGCCGTTGAACGGCTATGAACGCTCATGCTCTTTTATTATAGCGGGTTCCGGCGTGAACGAAAGTATGGGCTTTAAGTAATCGTCTCGCCCAACGGGATGCTGTTGACCAACGGCTTCGGCGCCGTCAGCGACACAAATATCTGAATTTTATTAATCGATGCCTGGTTCCGGTTAATCATTATTTATGTTGCCTTTCTCTAAAATCGTGAAATAAGCTACAGCGCAGTTTTTATTACTTGTGTAGGTTATGTCGAACCGTTTCTTTAAACCGACAAGGAGTTGAATCGATTCAATGAAGAAAGTCGTAGAGCTTAATCAGGTGACGGTGCGGTTTGCCGGCGATTCCGGTGATGGGATACAGTTGACCGGCAGCCAGTTTACCCGCACTACCGCCATTTCCCACAATGATCTTAGTACTCTTCCGGATTTTCCGGCAGAAATTCGCGCCCCGGCCGGCACACTCTATGGGGTGTCCGGTTTCCAAATACAGTTCAGTAGTCATAAAGTGCACACCCCCGGTGATGTTGCCGATGTTCTGGTTGCCATGAACCCGGCCGCACTGAAAGCCAGCTTGCGCTATCTCCGTCATAATGGCGTTGTCATCGTAAACACCGATGCATTTACAGGTCGCAATTTGCGTATTGCCGATTTCGAAGATAATCCCCTCGAAGGAGGATTTCTGGACGGCTACCAGGTCTTCCAGGTAGGGATGACCCGTTTGACCCGGGAAGCCCTCGATGAGGTTGACCTGAGTTTCAAGGAAAAAGAGCGCTGCAAGAATTTTTTTGCCCTGGGAATGATTTACTGGATGTACACCCGGCCCCTGGAGCCCACCATCGAATGGATTAACACCAAGTTTGCCAAGAAACCCATCTGGGCGGAAGCCAATATTCTGGCCCTTAAGGCGGGCCGCAATTTTGCCGAAGCCACGGAAATTTTTACTACAGCCTATACGGTTCCCGAAGCGGATATCGAACCGGGGATCTATCGCCAGATTACCGGGAACGAAGCAATCTCCCTGGGGTTAATTGCCGCCAGCGATAAAGCCGGAAAAAATATTTTCTACGGGAGCTACCCCATTACCCCGGCCAGCGACATTCTGCAATACATGGCGGTGCATAAGAATTTTGGGGTAAAATCCTTTCAGGCCGAAGACGAAATTGCCGCCATCGGCGCATCAATCGGGGCGTCCTTTGCCGGGGACATCGGGGTTACCGCCACCAGCGGCCCGGGAATCGCCTTGAAAGGCGAGTTCATGGGATTTGCGGTGATGACGGAACTTCCGTTAGTGGTGATTAATGTCCAGCGGGGCGGACCCAGCACCGGTCTGCCGACCAAAACCGAGCAGAGCGATTTGCTCCAGGGCCTATTTGGCCGGAATGGTGAAGCGCCCCTGCCGATTATTGCCGCCAAGAGTCCTGCGGATTGTTTCCACGCCGCCTTTGAAGCTGTAGAGATCGCCGTAAAATTTATGACGCCGGTGTTGGTGCTCTCTGACGGCTACCTGGCCAATGGAGCGGAACCCTGGAAAATACCGGATGTGGATCAGCTTCCCCGAATCCAGCCGAATGTAGCCCACCCCGGGGAGCCCTACCAGCCCTACCGGCGAGATGAGAAAACCCTGGCCCGCAAATGGGCTACTCCCGGCACAGCGGGCTTCGAACATCGCATTGGCGGACTGGAAAAGGAAAACGGTACCGGCAATGTCTCTTATGAGCCGGAAAATCATCAATTGATGACCGATCTCCGCGCCGCCAAGGTAGCAAAAGTCGGAGAAGCGGTCAAAGAACCCGACATCTACGGAGACCCGCAGGGAGATGTGCTGATTGTCAGTTGGGGCAGTACTTTTGGAACGGTCCTGACAGTGGTCGATGAACTCCGCCAAGAAGGGGCTTCCGTCTCATTTTATCACCTCCGCTGGGTAAATCCATTGCCTAAAAAACTGGATAACTATATCAAAAATTTTAAAAAGGTGATTATCCCGGAGCTGAATACCGGGCAACTCAGTATGCTGTTAAGGGCCCGCTACCTGGTCGATATTGTTTCCTATGGCCAGATGAAAGGCCAGCCGATTTTAGTTCATAAATTGAAAGAAAAAATTGCAGAATTGATAGAGGAGTTGTGATGGCGAGTCAACCAACCAAAACGGCCAAACCGGGAAAAGTTAATTTTGCTTCGGATCAGGATGTGCGCTGGTGTCCCGGTTGCGGAGATTATGCGATTTTGGCCCAGATGAAAAAAGTTCTGCCGGAATTAGGCATCCCCAGGGAGAATATTGTCTTTGTCTCCGGAATTGGCTGTTCCAGCCGGTTTCCCTATTATCTGAGCACCTTTGGGGTGCATAGTATCCATGGAAGAGCTCCTACGATAGCGACCGGTGTTAAATTGGCAAATCCGGATCTGTCGGTATGGTTGATCACCGGCGACGGCGACGGCTTTAGTATTGGCGGCAACCATCTTATTCACCTCTGCCGCCGAAACCTGGATATTAAAGTGATCCTGTTTAACAATCAAATTTACGGATTAACCAAAGGGCAGTATTCGCCGACCTCCCCCGTGGGGAAAATTACCAAAACCACCCCGTACGGCTCGCTGGATCATCCTTTTAATCCGGTTTCGATGATGCTCAGCTCCGGGGCAACATTTGTTGCCCGCACTATCGACCGGGACACCAAACACATGGCCGAAATTTTTCGGCGCGCGGCGGCGCATAAAGGGATGGCCTTTGTGGAGGTCTATCAAAATTGCAATATCTTTAATGACGGCGCCTTCCGGGAGCTTACCGAACCGGAGACGAAGTCCGACCATGTGCTCCACCTGGAAAGCGGACACCCGTTAATATTTGGCAAGAACAGGGACAAAGGAATCCGCCTGAACGGCCTGGAAATGGAATTGCTGGATTTAAACCGCGGCTACAGTGTGGATGACTGCCTGGTGCATAATGAAAATACCGCTGGGCTGGCCTATTCCCAACTTTTAGCGGAAATCACTATCCACCCGGAATTTCCTACACCGGTGGGAGTGTTCCGCCAAATTGAAAAACCTACTTATGACGAGCGGTTTGTGGAGCAAATGGAAATGGTTACCCAAAAGAAAGGCAAAGGGGATCTGAAACAACTCTTTATTAGCGGAGATACCTGGAAAGTGGATTAATCCGTTGTCCGCTCTACCCCTCGCTAAAAGCAGGCAAGAAACAACTCTCTATAAGATGCGAATTACAGTTTACGGTTCGCTTAATATTTTTGAGGTTTTCAAAATTTAATTTTCGCACCTAAGGTAATGTTTTAAAAAGAGTAATATGTGTTTTTTTTGGTGCATGTCAAATTGTACAATGGAAAGCTGTTAAAACGGCCAGGTAATAATTTCTTTCTCATTAACACCGGGCTTATTGATTTTGATTAATTAATCGGGCCATATCTGATTACTGGTAGGCGCAGGCTTTAGACTGCGCATATTTACTCTCATTGGTGTTTTTGTTGCCTCTGCGCTGTTTCGCAATTCCGGCAGACCGGAATGCGACTACCGGCTTTCAGGCTTTTTAAAACAGCCCGGTTAATTTTTCAAAGATCATAAGCCCGGTGTTAATGACATCTTGCAGCGATTGTTTAACCGTTTCAACGGTTTTTAAAGAATGTCTAAAAAATGCAATTTGTCATGCGCCCATTTTTTTGTTTTCCG
>JAJRYW010000451.1 GCA_024275555.1 Calditrichota bacterium
ATTGCCCCGGTGCAAAAGCCGCAGCCGCTCTCCAATCCGCATCCCCCCAAGACCGCCGCGGACGCCTCCATCTACAACTCCGACTCTCTCTTCCCCGGGAAACTCGCCGATCTGCGCGGCAGCGGCAACCTGGCCGGTTTTCAGGGGGCAGCCCTGGTTCTCTACCCGCTCCGCTACCGGCCTCAAAGCGGGCGGCTGGAATTCTATTCTCAAATTCAGGTGTCGGTTCAGTTTGAGCCGGAGCAGGACAGGCGGCGTGTACCGCTTCAATCCGAATACACGCAACAATTGTTCGGAGCAGCCTTCAGCCGGCTAACCGGCGCGGAAGCGGAATTCCCGCGGGCAACCGCACCCCGCTCTGCGCTCACCACGCTTCCCCCCGGGGAACACCGCTATGTAATTATCACCTCGGACCTGCTCAAACCGGCCTTTGAGCCCCTGGCGGAGTGGAAGTATCAGAAAGGGCTTTCGGCAAAAATTATTACAACGGAGTGGATCGGCGCACATTACCCGGGCCGGGATACGCCGGAGAAAATCCGCAACTTTCTCATCGATGCTTACCAGCAATGGGGAACGGCCTGGGTGCTGTTGGGCGGCGACACCCAGATCATCCCGGATCGCAAAGCATTTGCCTTTGATTGCGAATTCGGCCCCTATGAGCACAATTACATCCCCTGCGATTTATACTACGCCGATCTGGACGGGGATTGGGACGACAACGGCAACAGCCTGTTTGGCGAAGTCGCTGACCAGGTCGATATGTATCCCGATCTCTACCTGGGCCGGGCGCCGGTAGAATCGCGAAACGAGGCAACTGCTTTTGTAAATAAAACCCTGGCTTATGAACGCACTCCTCCCGCCGGCCGGGAACAATCCCTGCTCTTTTTAGCCGAAGTGCTCTGGAACGACCCTTTCACCAATTCCGGGGAAAGCAAAGATTTGATTGACAGCCTCTTCATTCCCGGGAGTTTTCCGCCGGTTCAAAAACTGTACGAAGTGCTGGGCAATGAGAGTCCCGCCGCGGCAATCAACGCCCTGAACGGGGGGCCGAATCTGGTCAATCACAACGGGCATGCTTCCTACACGGCCATGGGCGTCGGTTCCGGCTACCTGAACCGGGGCGACATGGATGGGCTGAACAATGCGCCCTACTATTCCATCCTGTTTTCTATCGGCTGCTGGCCGGCGGCATTTGATGAGGATTGTATTGCCGAACATTTTTTAACCAATCCCAACGGGGGCGGGGTGGCCTTTATCGGCAATTCCCGTTATGGCTGGGGCAGCCCGGGAAACCCGCTCTACGGATATTCGGATCGCTTTGACCAGAAATTCTACCAGGTGCTCTTTCAGGGCGGGTTTTACCACGCCGGGGAAGCGCTGGCCCTGGCGAAAGCAAGCTTTGTTCCCTTTGCCCAACAAGAAAATGTGTACCGTTGGTGCGAGTACGAGATCAATCTCTTAGGCGATCCGGAGTTGCCGATTTGGACCGGCGCGGTGGACAGTCTGGAGGTCCTCTCTGCACCGGAACTGCCGCCGGGAGAGAATCGCTGCACCATCACGGTTCTGAAGAACGGCCTTCCACAGGCGGGGGCGCTGGTCTGCCTCAGCCAGGACAGCAGCGTCTATGCAACCGGTGTGACCGGTGCAGACGGGCAAACCGTATTAAACTTTACCGTCGCCAACCCGAGCCGGGATTTGCTGCTCACCGTTACCGCTCCCAACGCCCTGCCCGCCCAACGCCGGATTCCGCTGGTCAGCCAGGCGCCCTTTCCGGCGGTAGCGCACTACCAAACTAACGGTTCTGCGGAGGGCTACATTCGGCCCGGGCAGGAAGTTGCCCTGGACATTTGTCTGAAAAACTATGGGCAAACCCCGGCCGAGGGACTTGGGCTGACCCTGCACAGCCCCGGCCCGGAGATCATCTTCAGC
>JAJRYW010000452.1 GCA_024275555.1 Calditrichota bacterium
ATCGCTGTCAAGCTGAAGCTTGACACTCCTACCGGTTAAGTTTGTTTTTCCGGATTCAGACGCCTGCGGCTACTCATTAACATTACGAGCAGGAGTGCCAAACTTCAGTTTGGCCGTGATAATATAGACGAGTGAATAAATTCGAGAAGACTCCCGGTTCTCCGGTAGCCGCATTCCGGGTAATCGGAATGCGGCTACCGTGGCAATCTATATTCGCGGATTAATTCACGCCTCTATAAAAGCGAAAAGAGTCGCTCCGCTTAAATCCTGCATTCATTCTGATTCTGAGAGAAAATCAAGAAAACCGGGGAAAAACATTGAAACTTATAACAAACTAAGTTTATATGTTTACACAACTTATGTCATTTTCCCAACGCCAACGGCGCCACGTTGTGGTTGGGAAAATAACATGGGTTTTTAAGGTTAATATTTACAGACAAATAAAGAGTTACAAGGTCTATTAGACGTGCCAAAAATTCAGGATATATAAAAATCTTCTCAGCGGAAATCCGTCTTTATCAGCGGTATTCTGCGTCAAATTCAGTTCAACTTGTGATTGGAATTATTACCTTTTAAAGGTCTGTAATTTTTAGTCATAAAGAGCTAACGTCATTTCCTGCCTACCGCAGACAGGCGAACGAAGTGAAACGTAGAGAGAAATCTGTAGCCTGCCGGAATTTTGTCAGCTCCACATTGTTTTATCTGCCGACAGATTTCTCCCCCGACAAATCGGGGGATCGAAATGACAAGGGATTTTGTTCTCCATTTCTCTACAGGTGTCAGTGCTCAAATCCGTACAAATCTGTGCAAATCCGTGGCTAACATAAAAGTGCACGGCAGCGAATCATCTCATCAAATTTTCAATCACCCCAAAGTAAATTTCCGAAAGCGTTTGCAGCGGTGTGTCGATCAGTTTCCCAATCGTCAGCCTAGAACCGCCCACCACGCCGATCTGCTGACAGGGCAGCCCCGCTTCTGCGAAATGATCTTCCAGGGATTGCCGATCCCCCGGATGAATCGAAATCAGAAAACGCGACTGGCTTTCGCTGAACAGGTACCACTCCGGGCGGAGGTTGCCGAATTCTACCGTTGCCTGCGCGCCCAACTGTTTATCGGGATTTACGATGCAGCACTCCGCCAGCGCTACGGCCAGACCGCCGTCGGAGAGATCGTGGGCGGATTGCACCCAGCCGGAACGAATCGCCGCCAGCACCGCCTGGTGGGTGCGATGCTCAATCTCCAAATCCAGCGCCGGGCAGTCGCCGGTCACCAAACCGTAATACTCCTTCATAAACTCACTGCCGCCGATATCCAATCCGGTTTCCCCCGCCAGGTAAATCAGGTCTCCCTTGTTTTGGAAGGCGGCGGGGGTGAGGTGGTCAAGGTCTTCGATCAAGCCCACCATGCCGATGGTGGGGGTGGGATACACGGCGCTCTCGGGGCTCTCGTTATAGAAACTGACATTGCCGCCGGTCACCGGCGTGTTGAATACCCGGCAGGCCTCGCCCATCCCCGCCACGGCTTCGCGGAACATATAGAACATCTCCGGCTTGTAAGGATTGCCGAAATTGAGGCAGTTGGTAATTGCCAGCGGTTCTCCGCCGGCCGCAACTACATTGCGGGCCGCCTCCGCCACGGCAATCCGGCCGCCCCGCCGGGGATTGAGATAGACGTAGCGCCCGTTGCCGTCGGTTTTGGCTGCCAGGGCCTTGCGCGTGCCGCGAATCCGCACCGCGGCCGCATCCCCGCCGGGCAACAGCACCGTATTGGCCTGCACCTGGTGATCATACTGCTGATACACCCAGCGTTTGGAAACAATATTCGGTGATCGAAACACTTTCAGAAAAGCCTTTTCGAGATTATCAACCGGCGGCAGGGTTTCCGGATCAAAGGAATGGGCTTCAT
>JAJRYW010000453.1 GCA_024275555.1 Calditrichota bacterium
AACCAGGCCGGCCACAAAATTTTCTACGTGCCTGTTACCCAGATCATCCACTACAAAGGGGAGAGCACCAAGAAAAACAATATCGATTATGTGGTAACCTTCAATAAAGCGCTCTACCAGTTTTTTCAGAAGCACTTTGCCCACAAAACCCTGCTATTGTTCCGCTGGCTGATCCTGCTGGGTATTATCTTCCGCGGTGTATTCATTTATATCCGCAATTTTTTGCATGAGCAGTTTCCCCTGATCCTGGATACGCTGCTGCTCAACGCCGGGATTTTAGTCGCCTTTGTAGTTCGATTTGAGATGAAAAACGGGTTTGAATGGGCCAACTTTTTTAATCAGTACTGGATTATCAATCTTATTTCCACGGTAATGTTCCTGGGGTCGGCTTATTATCTCAATGTCTACCCCCATCACCGTTTTTCCATCCAGGGGATTATCAAGGCGAATGTACTGGTGTTTACGCTGTTGGCCTCGCTAACTTTTTTCCTGAAGCAGTTTGCTTTTTCCCGCATGGTGGTCTTGTTTGCCATGATACTTTCCCCGTTGCTGATGATAGGCTGGCGGGGTATCCTGAAACGCTATTACCGGGGGGATAAGAGCGCCTGGGGGAAAGATTTGTTTAGCAAACCCACCGTGATTGTGGGAGACGGCAAAGCCGCCGCGGCGCTTTATGAAAAGATTCGCGAAATGAAGGACCTCAGCTACGACCTGCTGGGCCTGGTAACCGTGGATGAAACGGAACAGGCGCCGGCGGATCAGAATATTCCCGTGCTGGGCAGGCTGGAGCATTTGTCCTCATTGGTGTCTATGTACCGGGTTCGCCAGGTAATCTTTTCCTCCGAGATGCTCAGCTATGAGCGTATTCTCAGCACTATGAGCGGACTGGATATGCCCTACCTGGAGTATAAAATCGCCCCGTCAAATTTGGAGGTGATGATCGGCAAATCCTCTATCGAGCGGCTGGACGATTACCCGCTGCTGGATATTGAATACGCCCTGGGGAAGCCGTTTAATCGACTGATTAAGCGCACCCTGGATATCGCTTTGGCGGGAGTATTGCTCCTCGTTCTGGCCCCGGTAGCTCTCCCGGCGCTGGCTTTCACCCGGCCTTCCCGTCAAGCGCGGGAGTTTATCGGAGAACGCGGCGTTAAGTTGGTGATTTGTTTGAAAGGAAGCCCGGCGCAGCCCCTTTTCCCGGACTTCTTCGTTCTGCTGAAAGAAGTCTTTTGGGGCCGTCTCTCCCTGGTCGGCGCGCCTTTAAAACCGTTCCGGAACGATCATCCGGAGAGCGTGTACTGGTATAAACCCGGTTTGACCGGGCTGGTGCAACTGAACCGGGCTAAAATTTCCACTCCCGAGGATGAGGAAAAATACCACCTCTTTTACCTGAAGAACCAGTCGCTGATGCTGGATTTGGAAATTTTGGTTAAGGCTCTTTTTCTGCGTATTCCGTGATGCGTATTGCGTGAAGAGTGCTTCGTGATGCGTGGATTTTAACAAGTGATGAGTAACGAGTATTCCGTATAACTTACTTCTCAAACGAAATACACGATAAAAAAATGTCTCGTTATTTTTTTAAGAAATAATTTTTTCTACTTCATCAAGATTGAGTTTTTGCTTTGCTTGCCAGAGATTGTAATTGTTTTGCATTATTAGCCAGCTTTCCGGTGAACGTCCAAGCGCCTTTGAAAGACGTAAAGCCATTTTGGGACTTACCTGGCTCTCTCCTTTAACTAACCGATGAAATGTAGATGGCGCCACTTTTAGCTTTGATGCAACTGTTCTGTAGCTAATGCCAAGCGGTTTAAGATAAACCTCTCGTATAAATTCGCCCGGATGTGGTGGGTTGTGCATACTCATTAGTGATAATCCTCATAGTTAGTGTCTGGCCGAATAGTCACTAAGTATCTGTTTATAATCGGTTGAAAAGTAATAAATTCCCACGAATGTTTAACATAAATATTGAACTTACGCAAGA
>JAJRYW010000454.1 GCA_024275555.1 Calditrichota bacterium
GGAATTGGGGCTGATTGATGCCCTGATAAAGAAATATGATGTGGTGGTAACCAATCCACCTTATGCCGGACGAAGAAACATTGTGGCAAATTTAGCTGATGAATTGAAAAATAATTACCCGATTAATGCCAGTGATTTATATGCAGCATTCATACAGAGAAATTCCGAATTGGTATCGGAAAATGGTTTCATTGGAATGATTACCCAACAGTCGTTTATGTTCACTTCTTCATTTAAAGAACTGCGCGAATTTTTATTAAAACATTTTTCCATTAGCACCTTGCAGCAATTTGGACCCAAAGCCTTTGAAGGGATGGGTGGCGATAAGATTAGCACCTGCACCTTTGTTTTAAACAAAACAAGTAATCCGTGGGAGACAAAAGGCATTTATTTTCGGTTAACGGCAGAACGGTTTGACGACAAACGCCTGGCATTTGAAAAAGCCCTGACAGCCTGGCAAACCCGTATTTCAGCCGGTCGTAGCGGGGCGGAGGAATCGATTAATCGGGGACAGGCCCCTGGCGCGCCCACCCATCCGGACGGTGCCGCCGCACAGGTTACCGACCGCCACATTTTTGTAGTGCGGCAGGCGGATTTTAAAGCCATCCCCGGCTGGCCGCTGGTGTATTGGGTGAGTGAGGGGGTGAGAAAGATATTTCTAAAAAATAAAATGCTACAAAACTTTGCAAAAGTTCCAAAAGGAAGTATTACAGGTGACAATGGAAGATTTTTGAGATTTTTTTGGGAAGTTAGAAATATAAAGTTTGAGTGTAAATCCCATGAAGAAGCTTATAAATCAACTGAAATCTGGTATCCATACAATAAGGGAGGGGAATTTAATAGGTGGTATGGCAACCAAGTTTATGTTCTCAAATGGCATAGAGATGGATTTGAGATAAAATTTTTTCCAAAATTCGGTGAAAGAAATCCAGAATACCACTTCAAAGAAGGAGTGACATTTTCAACTCTAACAGTTAGTAATTTAAGTAGTAGATACTTGCCGAAAGGTTTTATTTTCGATTCTGCGGGAGCTTCTATAGTTTCAAAGAGACAAAATGATGTATTTATTTTAGCTCTGCTAAATTCAAAATTAAATAATTTTCTGGTCAAGTTGTTCAATCCCACCGTTAATTACCAGGTCGGCGACATTGCCCGTCTGCCTTACCCGGATGTGAGCAAACATTCGGAGCTGGTGCGAACCATTGAGCAAAAAGCGCAAACCTGTATCCATTTAAAACGCTCCCTGGTGCAGCAGGAGCCCACCAGTTGGGAGTATGTGGCTCCGCCGGACTGGCGCCAGGGCTTGCGGGAAAAGCTATGGAAGGAATACCGCCTCACCGTGTTAGAGAGCGAGATTAGTGAGATGGTTTATAAACTGTATGAGGTGGGGGAGGAGGACATCCGGCAGATCGAAGCGGAGTTTAACCCCCTGCCCACCAGAGGGAAAAAGATAATTTTAACCGCGGATGAACGCGGATCAACACAGATAAAAAATAAAAAAGAATTAATCCGTAATCATCCGCGTCAATCCGCGGTAAATAATAATATCGGTGACCATCCGCGTCAATCCGCGGTAAAAAATTCAATCAGTGAAAATCCGCGAGAATCCGCGGTTGAGATTATTAAAAAGTATTACCTGGAGAAGCACATACCTGAAGAGGCGCTGAAGAGCGAGGCTGAGATCGCCGCGGAAGCGGAAGAAGGCGGCGCCAGCGGCGGTAGTCGCCGGCAGTCCCGCTATCTGACCTTTGAGGAGGTGTGTATCGCCTCCGGTTACCACCCGGACACGGTCTACCAGATCATCTCCGAAGCCAACTGGGAGCGTCCCGAGGAACGCTTTGCCATTGCTTACAACTACCTGGAGTATGCCATCGGCATTCTGATGGGTCGCTTCCAACCGGGTATTAAGAGTGAGTTGGGTAGCGGCATCATCCACCGCAACGGTTTTATCACCGGCTCGTCAGGAGCCGGGCTTTCGACCGGCTCGCTGACCATCAGCGAAGAGGAATTCGAGGAAATCACCCGCTTTTTCCCCACCGCCTACACGGACGCGCAGGGCAAGCACCGCTTTCCGCCGGAGGTCGAGGAGCAGCTCCGGCAAATGGCAGACCCCGATGGCATCATGGTGTTAGACGAGGGACATCCCGACGACCTGCCGACGCGTATTGAGGAAGTGCTGACCATCCTGCTTGGCGAGAAGCCGGCGCAGCAGGTGATTGCCAGCCTGATCGGCGAGTCCACCGCCGACCGCCACAAATTCCGCAAATTTATGGAGCGGGACTTCTTCAGCAAACACCATCTGAAGATGTATCGCAAGCGTCCGATATACTGGTATCTTCGGGTATCCGGGCGATCCACAGATCGCCCTTACGGTTTCTTTATTTTCCACGAGCGCATCGACAAAGACAC